>JALYLK010000252.1 GCA_030774275.1 Actinomycetota bacterium | reverse complement strand
TCGGACCGGAGTCGGGCCTGGCGATCCCCGATGCGGAAGGGGGCGTCGACGTCTACGTGGCAACGCAGTGGCTGCACGTCGACCGGGACCAGGTGGCGCCGTGCCTCGGCCTCGAGCCCGAGCAGGTCCGGATCCACCTCGCGGGCGTCGGTGGAGCTTTCGGCGGTCGCGAAGACCTCTCGATGCAGATCCACGCTTCGATGCTCGCGCTGCACACCAGCCGGCCGGTGAAGATGGTCTACAACCGCGAGGAGTCCTTCGTCGGACACATTCACCGCCACCCGGCGAAGATCTGGATGGAGCACCGGGCCCGCCGCGACGGCAAGCTCGTCAACGTCCGCGCCAGGATCCTCCTCGACGGCGGCGCGTACGCCTCGAGCTCCGCCGCCGTGACCGCCAACGCATCCGCCTTCGCCTGCGGGCCGTACGCCGTGGAGAACGCGCTCGTCGAGTGCACCTGCGTCTATACGAACAATCCGCCGTGCGGCGCGATGCGGGGCTTCGGCGCCGTTCAGAGTTGCTTCGCGCACGAGGCGCAGATGGACAAGCTGGCCGCCGAGCTCGACATCGACCCGGTCGAGCTGCGCCTCCGCAACGCGCTTGCCCCCGGCGACTCGTTGCCGACCGGCCAGAGGATCACCGGCTCGTTCCCGGCCGCTGAGGTGATCCGCCGCGCCGCGGCCCTGCCCGTGCCGGAGGCCGAAGAGCTACCGCGCGATGCGTTGCGGCTACCCGGCGGCTCCGGCAACACGACCCGCGGCGAGGGCGTCAAGCGCGGCGTCGGCTTCGCGTTCGGGTTCAAGAACGTCTGCTACTCGGAAGGGTTCGACGACTCGACTGCGGCGCGCTTGCGCCTGACCGGGAGCGACGACGGGATCGCAGCCGAGGTCGAATGCGCCGCCGCGGAGGTCGGCCAGGGCGTCGTCAACGTGATCCTCCAGACCGCTCGAACGGAGCTCGATCTGGACGACGTCGTGCTCGGCTCGGCGACGACCAAAACGGTTGGCTCCGCAGGCTCGGCGTCGGCCTCGCGGATGACGTGGATGGCAGCCGGCGCCGTGCAGCTGGCGTGCCGTGCGGCGAAGGAGGAGCTCGCGCTCCGCGACGGCGGGCTTGTCCCCGGCGAAACGATCGACCTCGAGCGCGTCTATCACCACCGTCCCACGACGCCGCTCGACCCGGCGACCGGCCAGGTCACGGGTGACGGCGCGCACGTCGCCTACATCTGCGCCGCGATGCGCGTTGTCGCCGAGGTCGACGTCGAGCTTGGCCTGACGCGCGTCGTCTGGATCGGGACGGCGCAGGACGTCGGCAAGGCGGTCAACCCACAAGCCGTCTACGGCCAGATCGAGGGCGGCACGGCACAAGGCCTCGGGCTCGCGCTGATGGAGGAGATCCAGACCCGGGACGGTCTGATCACGAACGCGAGCTTCACCGACTACCTGATCCCGACAACGCTGGACATGCCGCCGGTCGATGCGGAGCTCGTCGAGGAGCCCGAGCCGGACGCGCCCTACGGGGTCAAGGGCGTCGGCGAGCCGCCCACGGTCGTCTCGACCGCGGCGGTCGTCTCAGCGCTCCGCGACGCGACGGGCCGCGACCTCAGGCGGGTGCCCGTCCGCCCCGACGAGATTGTCGGTCTCTAACGCGCCCGCGGCGCCGCCGAAGGAAGCCCCCTCTGCCGCGACGTCCTGCCTGGATTCCCTGCGGACGACGATCGCAACCGCGGCGAGGATCAGCAGCGCGCCGCCGGCGATCCGCCAGGTGATCGACTCGCCCAGCACGATCGCCCCCAGCGCGATCGCGATCACCGGGTTGACGTAGGCGTAGGTCGAGACCTGCTGGAGCGGCGCGTTCGCGAGCAGCCAGGCATAGGCGCTGTAACCGATCAGCGAGCCGAAGACGATCAGGTACCAGAGTCCGAAGATCGAGCGCGCCGAGTACTGGGCGGGGTTCAGCTGCGCCGGGCTATAGGCGATCAGCGCAACCGTCATCAGCACAGCCCCGCCGGCGAGCATCTCGTAGGCCGTCGCCGCGAACGCGTCGCGGGGGACGGGTAGGCGAGGCGAGAGAAAGGAGCCGAAGGCCCACATGAACGAGCCGAGGACGGTGAGCAGCAGGTAGGCGAGCGATCCCGAGCCGCCGCCTGGGCGAACGAGGAGCGCGATTCCGGCGAAGCCGACGACGAGCCCCGCGACCGAGACGAGATCCGGACGCTCGTGAGCGGCGAAGCGAAGCAGCACCACCCAGAGCGGGATCGCCGCGATGATCAGTGATGCCAGCCCGATCGGAACCTGTCGCTCGGTGACGAAGAGGAGCGCGTTGGCCCCTGGAAGGAGCAGGCCCACGACGACCGACGCCGCCGCCTCGGCCTTCGTCAGCCGCAGAGCCGCGGGCCCCCGGTGCCAGGCGACCAGCCCCAGCATCAGCGTCCCGGCGATCAGGAAACGCGTCCCGGCGGCGAAGAACGGCGGGATTGTCTCCGAGGCGAGCTCGATGCCGAGGTAGGTCGAGCCCCAGAGGATGTAGACGGTCCAGAGGGCGGTCCAGATCTTCGCCTTGTGACTCACCCTGGTCATAACGCGCCGCGCCCTCCCCTTCGTCCCGCTAGTGTCCGCCGCCGTGATCCGCGTCTTCGTCGTCTACCCCGACGCGCCCGACCCCGACCGCTACGACCAACACGTGGAGCTCTCCCGGCGTGAGGTTCCGTCGGCGACGATCCGCCACGGCCGCATCCTGGGGACGCCGCAGGGCGAGTCAGATCTTGCCTACTACTTCGAGTACGAGTTCCCGGACCGCGAGACGTGGAAGGCCGCCCAGGACGGGTTGATGAAGGCGGCGGAGGACGCGCAGGGCCTCGGGATCCCGTTCCGGGTCTACTTCGCGGAGCTCGGCTAGCTATTTCTTCAGCGTCAGCGCCGCGCCTACGGCGATGAAGGTCAGCCCCAGGACCCGCGGCCAGCCGACGGCGATGCGGTCGAGCCCGAAGAGGCCGTAGCGATCGACGACGGCCGCGGCCGCGAACTGGCCGACGAGAAAGACCGCGACCGTGGCGGTCGTGCCGATGCGCGGTCCGGCAAAGGTGATCGTGAGGACGACGAAAGCGCCCATCAGACCGCCGAGCCACAACCACCAGGGCTGATGGACGGCGTGTGCATACCCCGCGAACGAGCGGCGGGCGGCGATCAGGGACAGCGCACCGAAGCCGGCCGCGACCGCGGCCGCGAAAGCAAAGGCGGGTACGACGCCGATCCGCTCGCCGAGTCGTCCCATCACCGCGATCTGGACCGTGCCGGCGACGCCGGCGACGAGACTCATGCTCACGGCAAGTGTGTTCCCTCCCGACATCGGCGCGATGGTAAACGCCTCCGTTAGGCTCGCGCCGTGACCGAGCCAGACGCCCCGCGGCCAGTCTCGCCCGACCAGCTCGGGTTCGAGCGGATCGTCTACGAGAAGACACCGCCGCGAGCGACGATCACGTTGAACCGGCCGGAAGTCCTCAACGCGTTCGACTTCCGGATGCTGCGTGAGATCGCCCGGGCCTGCGAGGACTCCTCCTGGGACGACGAGATCAAGGTTGTCGTCGTCACGGGCACCGGCCGGGCCTTCTGCGTGGGCGCGGACCTCAAGGCCTGGGGCGCCGACCTGCTCGACAACCCGCGCGAGTACTGGAAGTGGTTCGGCGCCTTCAAGGACATGCACGACCGGCTGCGGGAGATCGGCAAGCCGACGGTCGCCCGGGTCAACGGGATCGCAGTCGGCGGCGGCAACGAGCTGCAGATGGCCTGTGATCTCGCGGTGATGGTCGACGACGCCTTCATCCGCCACGTCGGGCCCGAACACGGCTCTGTGCCGGCGGGCGGCGCGACCCAGTGGCTGCCGATCTTCGTGGGCGACCGCCGCGCGAGGGAGATCCTGCTCGTCTGCGACGAGATTCCCGCGAAGCAGGCGGAGGAGTGGGGCCTTGTCAACCGGGCGGTGCCCGTGGCCGAGCTGGACGTGGCGGTCGACTACTACGTCGAGCGGCTGGCTGTGAAGCTGCCGCAAACGCTTCGCTACACCAAGCAGCAGCTCAACTGGTGGCGCGATATCTCCTGGCACGAGACCGTGGGGCACGCGCGCGACTGGCTGGCCATGTCGATGCTCGGCGACGAGGCGAAGGAGGCGATTCGGGGATTTCTGGCGAAGGACAAGCGCTAGTTCTACTCGAGCGTGACGACGCGG
>JALYLK010000251.1 GCA_030774275.1 Actinomycetota bacterium | reverse complement strand
GCGCTGCTCCTCACAACGTCGCGAAAGGACGGACGATGCGCGGCAAGATGCTCTGGTTCAACGATGTCAAGGATCTCGGGTTCATCCTCACAGACGAGGGCGAGCGGCTCTCCGTCCTGGGTTCTGGATTCGCCGAAGGGGAACGCCCGACGGGTCGCTGTGCCCACACGATCGTCTCCTTCGTGATCGACGAGCGCGACGGAGAGCGACAGGCCCAAATGGTCACCTTCGTCCAGGAGGCCTCGAGCCGGCGGGCGCGCCTGCGAACGCGAGGAGCCCGCACCCGATAGAGCCGAAAGGAGGGCTCAATGAGCTCAAAGTCCAAGCGACAACAGACCATGGCGAAGCGAAATCGTGAGCACGCCGTGGAGGAGAAGCGGAGGCTGAAGCGTGAGAAGAAGCAGGCCGCCAGAGATGCCCGCAACGCTCCCGAAGCCCCCGTCACCGAAGGTCCCCTCACCGAAGAAGACGCCCGTGCGGGCGAACGGATTGATGTCGTCTAGCAGTCCCGAGCAGAGGAACTACGGCGAGATCGAGCGGCTCGAGAACCTGCTCCAGGATCTGCGCGCGAACCCATCCACCGCTAGAGAAACAGAGGCGATCCGGGAGATCGGCCTGGAGATCGCCCTCGCCGTGCGGGAAGTCGGCGCGATGCTGGTCAACGTCGGCTGGGAACAGTCGTACGTCGCGGACCGGGATTCCAAGCCGAGCTAGCGGCCTGACCGCTACGCCGTAGCGAACCGCTCGGCGGCGCGAGCCTTTCGGCGCGCGGCTTCGACCTCGCGGTCCCGTGGCGACGCCGCCGTCACGAGACTGTCGACCAGCCGTCGAGTCGCGTCTGCGACCTCCTCGACCGCTCGGGCGAACACCTCATCGTTTGCCTGCGAGGGCTTCGTGAAGCCGCTGATCTTGCGGACGTACTGCAGAGCCGCGTCGCGGACCTCGTCCTCGGTCGCAGGAGGCTCGAAGTTGAAGAGCGTGTGGATGTTTCTGCACATGCTCGTATGGTACGGAAGAGCGTCAGCCGCGCGACTCAGCCGTGCGGACACGCTGGGCCAGCGCCTCGAGAAGCGCCCAGGCCATCTCCGGATGACTCTCGACGATCGGCCGGAAGCTCCAGACCGGCAGCTGGTAGCCGTGGACTTCGCCTTCGGCCTTCACCGTGGCGCTTCGCGCGGACTTGTCGATTAGCGCCATCTCACCGAAGGCGTCCCCCGGGCCGAGCTTGCCGACCTCCTGGCCGTGAACGGTGACGGTCGCCTCGCCGCTTTCGATCACGACGAAGGTGCGGCCGGCCTCGCCCTCCTCGGTGATCGTCTCGCCGGGGGCATACGTTCGCTCGATGAACTCGCCGGCGAGCCGGTCGAGGAACTGCTCGTCGGCCTCCGCGAAGAGAGGCACGCCGCGAATCAGTTCGATGCTGGGGCCGGGCACGGGCGGATCCTAACCCGCCCTACGGCTCGCCTGCCGGTCCGTGTGGGGCGCACAAACGGAGGAAACCTGGCTCGAAGCTGGAACCGGGTCCATCTCATGTGCCGTCGCGCCTGCATCCTGGCGCTGCTAGCCGCCATTTCACTCGCCGCCGCGTCGCCCGCGCGGTCTGCCTCGCCAAACGTCGCGGCTCTGCAGCTCGCGCTGTTCCAGCGCGGCTACTACAGCGGTCCGTTCGACGGGCTCGTCGGCCCGCAGACCCGACGGGGGATCCGGCGCTTCCAGCGCCGTCACCACCTGGTTCCCGACGGTGTGGCGGGCCCGAGAACGCGGGCGAAGCTCGGACGCTGGGCTCGGCATGAGCTCGGAGACCGCGTGCTGCTTCGCGGCTTACGTGGCTGGGACGTTGCCGAGCTCCAGTTCTTGCTGCGCAGAAACGGCGTCTTCGTCTCGCTAGACGGCATCTTCGGGCCGGTCACGAAGGCCGCGGTGCTCGGGATTCAGCGCGGCGCCGGACTGAAGTCCGACGGCGTAGCCGGAGCCCAGACGATCGCGGCTCTCGGGCGGTCGCGCAGCCGGCTGTCCCGCTTGGGCGCACAGGCGCAAGTCCGCGGACAGATCGACCGCTGGTCTCGCCATTACGGCGTCGACGCAAGACTTGCCTGCGCGCTCGCCTGGATGGAGTCCGGCCATCAGCCGAACCTCACCTCGAGCACCGGGGCCTGGGGCGTCTTCCAGATCCAGCCCGCTACGTGGCACTACGTTGAGCAGGTTCTCGCCGACCGCCGCTATCCGCGGAACGTGGAAGGACAGGTGCGCGTCGGCTTGCTCTTCCTGCGCCACCTACTGCAGGAGTTCGGCGACACCCGCAAGGCGCTCGCCGCTTGGTACACGGGCCCGGCGCAGGTACGAAAGCACGGGATCGGCCGGCGCGGGGACTGGTTCGCCGACAACGTCCTGGCGATTCGTCCGCGTTGCTAGAACTCGCCGGCCGACCAAACGCGTTGGTGTAGCCGGAGGGCTAATGGGTTGAAGGCGGCAGCGAACCTCCGCTTCGTTCTCGTCGCCATCAAGTCGGCCGCTCGGGCAGCCCTGAGGTCCGGGCTCTGGTCCGGCGGACCGCAGCGCTTTCGGCCGGCCAGCCAGTCGCTGTAGTGGCCGTCCGCCGTGAACGAGGCGTGCACCGACTGCTGGAGCAAGTCCGAGGCATTCAGCGCTTCCTCGGTACTCGGGACGGCCAACGCGGCGGCCTGCTGCAGCAGGCTTTGCCGGTTGCGCTGGACGCGGTTCAGCTGAACGAGCGCGGCGTGCGGGGTCA
>JALYLK010000250.1 GCA_030774275.1 Actinomycetota bacterium | reverse complement strand
CCCGCACCACGGCCAGGTAGTAGTAGAGGCTGACCGCGGTCGCGACGACGCCGACGATCACGAGCCAGGTCCAGCCGTGCTCGTAGGCGGCCGAAAAGGCGTAGAACTTGCCGACGAACCCTCCCGTGGGTGGCAGGCCCGCGAAGCCGAACATGAACATTCCCATCGAAATGCCGAGCAGCGGTCGCTCCCAGCCCATGCCGGCCAGGTTGTCGAGGGTCACCGGCGCGGAGAGCTCCCGCTCCCGGGCCGCGACGACTGCGAAGGCCCCGACAGACATGGCCGAGTACGGGATCAGGTAGTAGAGGAGCGCGCGAGCACCGATCGCGTTGTTCGAGGCGATCGGGATCAGCATGAAGCCGGCCTGTGAGATTGAGGAGTAGGCAAGCATCCGCTTGATGCTCCGCTGAACGAGCGCCGCCAGATTCCCGACCGCGAGTGACGCGCAGGCCATTGCGGCAAGCGCGATCGTCCAGAGATGGGCCTCCTGCGGGAAGGCGGTTCGGAGCACCCGCAGGGTCAGGACCAGCGCGGCCGTCTTGGTCGCTGCAGCCATGAAGCCGGTGACGGGCGTAGGGGCGCCCTCGTAGACGTCAGGCGTCCACATGTGGAAGGGCGCAGCCGAGGCCTTGAAGCCGAGCCCAACGAGAATCATCGCGAGACCGGTGACGAGCAGCGCGTCGCCGGTCAGATGTTGCGCGTCGATCGCGGCGGAGATCTGGTTGAAGGCGAGCTCACCCGTCGCGCCGTACACGAGCGCCGAGCCGAAGAGCAGGATCGCCGAGCCGACGCCGCCGATGATCAGGTACTTGAGCCCTGCCTCGAGAGACCCTTCGAGCTCCCGGTCGATCGCGCAGAGGATGTAGAGCGAGATCGAGAACCACTCGAGTCCGAGGAAGAGCGTCATCAGGTTGTTCGCCGTGACGAGGAAGCACATTCCGGCGCCGGCCGCGGCCAGGAGGGCGTAGTACTCGGCGATGTGCTCGTCCCGCATTCGCCGCGCGTAGGAGACGCCGACGGTGAGCAGGCCCGAGCCCGCGATGATCACCTGAGCGAGCGCGCCGAAACGGTCGCGGCGGACCGAGTCCGCGATCACGCTGTGCACGTCGGGCGTGTGGATGTAGATGACGATCGCGTAGACGAACGCGCCGGCGAAGCCGATCGCCGCGGCGAGGGCGCCGAAATCGCGGCGGTTTGCCCGCGGCAGCAGCACGGCGCCCAGCAACGCGAAGCCCATTGCGCCGAGCAGCATCAGCTCTGGCGCGAGCGCGAACCAGTCGACGTGCGGTTGCGGGATCACTTCGCGGCCTCGAACTGCGTGTTCACGTCGGTTCGCGCACGGTCATGGGCAAACGACCGCTCCGTGATCGCCGCGGGCCAGACCGACAGGGCGAGCAGGCAGGCCAGCAGCGGCACGATCGCACCGAGCTCTGCGGGCCGTAGATCTAATGCCTCAGGCGTCACCGAGGGCCCCGGTTCACGGTGAAGCACCGCCGAGATCAAGCGGAGCGAGTACATCGCCGCGAGCACCATCCCGGCAGCGCCCACCACCGCGTAGCCCCAGCCGCGGGTCAAGACGCCCGCGAGGATCTCGAACTCTCCGGCGAATGCCGACGAGCCCGGAACGGCCAGAGCGATGATCCCGGCCGTCATCAGCATCGTCGCCAGCAGCGGCCGGCCGCGCGCGAACCCGCCCAGGCGAGAGAATTCCCCCGTCGCCGCGCGCCGCTCGATCCCCCCGGCGAGCAGGAACAACGACGCCGAGATCAGGCCGTGGTTGACCATCTGCAGGACGGCGCCGTTCAGGCCCAGGTCGTTGACTGCGAACACGCCGAAGGTGATCAGGCCGATCTGCGCCAGCGATGAGTACGCGATCACGCCGCGGACGTCCGGCGCACGGAACGCCAACAGAGAGCCGTACACGAGCCCGACGGCCGCCAGCACCAGAATCACCGTCCGGAAGTCCTTTGTCGGCTCTGGGAACTTCGTGATCGCGATGCGGATGAAGCCGTAGAGCGCGGCCTTTGAGACGACGCCGCTCAGCACGCCCGCGACCTCGGGCGACGACTCGCGATACGCGTCCGGCAGCCAGCCGTGCAGCGGGAACAGCGGCGCCTTGACCGCGAAGGCGGCCACGAACCCCAGGAACAGCCAGTCGCTCGAGCTCTGCCAGGTCGCGGTCAGGTCGAACGTGCCCTGCGAGAGACCGAGCACGATGATCGACGCCAGCATCAGCAGCGAGCCGGCCATTGTGTAGATGACGAACTTGATCGTCGCGCCGAGCCGTCCCGGGCCGCCCCAGACGCCGATCAGGACGTACAGCGGCAGCAGCATCGCCTCCCAAAAGACGTAGAAGAGCAGCAGGTCCTGGGCGGTGAAGACGCCGACGATTGCCGCGGTGAGCAGCAGCATCAGCCCGAAGTAGGCGCGCGCGCCGGTGCGGCCGGACCAGAAGGCGTAGGCGATCGCCGCCGC
>JALYLK010000249.1 GCA_030774275.1 Actinomycetota bacterium | reverse complement strand
CCCCGGAGATGTGGTACTTCGCCATCAACTCGAGGGCAGCGTCGACCGGGGCGTCCGGAGGCAGCGTCACGGGCTCCACGATCATCCCCGACTCTGACCGCTTGACCTTGTCGACCTCCGCGACCTGGTCTTCGATCGAGAGGTTGCGGTGAAGGATCCCGAGACCTCCTTCACGCGCGAGGGCGATCGCCAGCCGCGCTTCCGTGACCGTGTCCATTGCGGCCGAGATGACCGGAATCTCGAGTGAGATCCTCCGGGTCAGGCGCGTCTCCGTGGAGACCTCGTTCGGCAGCACCGCCGACTCGGCCGGCACGAGTAGGACGTCGTCGAACGTCAGGCCCTCACGCGCAAACTTGCGATCGAGCTCGACGAGGCGCTCGATCGTCTCTTGCGTGAGGTCAACACTCAACTGGCGATCGATGGTACCAACCGGCTCCGACGGCTCAGGCGTTGACGGGCACCGCAGTCGACGCCGACCAAGCCGAGCGCGCACGGCTCGTCGCGCTGACGACGACGCGGAGCGTCGAGCCGACGTCGGCGGCTGTCACCGCGTACGTGGAGGTGACCGCCTTCGCGATCGCGGTGCACGTCCCGGCGGTCGTGTCCGTGCAGCGCTGCCACTGGTAACTGAGGGTGGGCGCCGGATCGGCCTGCCAGGTTCCTGTGCTCGCGCTCAGCACCTGGCCGGTCTCGGGCACCCCGGCGAGCGTCGGTGCGTCGATCGCGGCCGGGGGCGGTGCCATCAGCGCCGAGGCGACTCGGGCGCCGCGATAGCGATCGCCGTCGACGCAGCCCCTGATTCCCGGCACATGGCTGCAATTCGTCCACTGCCAGAACGTCCAGCCGCTGGCGTCCCAGTTGGAGGCCGGCACGCGCGGGCTCGCCACGCGCCAGTGGGCGATCCAGAGCCGAGAGCCCACGGCCGCGAAGGTGCTTGCGTCACGCATCGCGCGTCGCCAGAACGTAGGTGACGAGTAGATCGTCGGCCGGATCCCGATCTGCAGGTAGACCTCGTCGAGCCAGGCGGCCGTCCAGGCCCGCAGCGACGCTGGTGAGAGCCCACCCGTTCGCTCGAGGTCGAGCACCGGAGCCAGCTCGCCCGTCTGCGGATCGGCCACCGAGGCGAAGTAGTCGGCCTGAGCGACCGCATTCGAGATCACGCCCTGCGGGGTCGAGCCGGCCGGACGTGCGAAGTGGAAAGCGCCGAACGCAAGCCGGGCCGCCGTGGCGCCGCTTCGGTTCCGTTCGTAGGTCCAGTCGGCCGTGAAGCCGTTCGTCGCCTCCGTGAAGGCGAAGCGGTAGCCGCCCTGTGCCACGCGAGGCCACTGGATCGCCCCCTTCCAGTGTGAGACGTCGATTCCGCGCACGAGCGGCGTCGCCCCGGCCGCCGGGGACGCGACGGCAAAAACCGCGAGCAGCAGGAAAAAGCGGCGGCGCAAGCCGCGTAGCCTAACTCCCCTGAGGCAGGCCCGCTAGCTCGCGACCGGTTCGAGCTCACTGACCTCGACGGCGCTCGCGAGCCGGCCGGCCTCGCGCTCGTCGAAGCGGCCGGCGCCGACCTCCAGCGTGGAGGCGGTGCCCGTCGCAACCGCGGTGCGAAGCGCGTCCTCCGGCGATTCGCCCTTCAGCTGCGCGGCCAGAAACGCCGCGAGCAGCACGTCGCCGGAGCCGACCGCCGATACCGGCTCGATGCTCGGCGCGCTGGCGCGGTAGCGATGCACCGTCCGCTTCTGGCGGAGCAGCGCGAAGCAGCCGGACTCCTGTGTGATCAGGACGTTGCGCGCGCCTCGCTCGGCGATCGCATCGAGACCCAGGATGAAGTCCTCGTCCTCGTTGAACTCCTGGCCGACGAGCCCCTCGGCCTCGTTCTGATTCGGCGAGACGAGGAACGGCTCGGACTGCACCCCCAGCAGCAGAGGCTGGCCTTCCGAGTCGAGCACGGTCTTGACTCCTTCTCGGTTGAGCTCGCGGATCGCCTCGCCGTAGAAGCCATCGTCGACATCGCGAGGCAAGGAACCGGCGAAGACCACCGCGTCGGAGCCCTGTGCCAGGTAGGTGAGCTTCTCGAGCAGCATCTCGAGCTCCTCCGGCCCTACCGCCGGCCCCCATTCGTTGATCTCGGTATAGGTCGGCGCCGTCGGGTCGACGACCGCAGTCGAGGTGCGCGACTCGTCGTCGATTCGCACGAAGTCGTTCAGAATGGCCTCGCCGGTGAGCTCCTCGACGATTCGGAGGCCCGTGCGGCCGCCGACGAGACCTGTTGCGACGACCGGCACCCCGAGCAGCTTCAGAGCCCGGGCGATGTTGATCCCCTTGCCCCCTGCAAGCATCAGCCCCTGGCTCGCCCGGTGGCGCTGGCCCCGCTGGAAGTTCGGCACGGTCAGCGTCCGGTCGAGCGCAGCGTTCAACGTGACAGTGACGATCAGTGCAACCACCCCCAGATGTGGCGTCCGGTCCCCCCGGCATAAAACTCGACGCGGCCGAGAACGCCCGGCTTCGTCACGGCCCGGCTCGCAACGAGGGGCTCGCGCCCGAGCAGGCGGCCCCCCTGGTAGGCGCGGACCCAGCCGAGCCACTGTCCCTTGTGCACGGGCAGGGCCACCGCCGTCGCGACAGTTCGCTCCACGACGGGCTCGTCGATCCTGATCGCTCTCGTGAGCTGCGCCTGCGGAACCAGGTCGACCTTCGCCCGCCGGTAGCCGACGTCGACGCGTGCGTAAACCCGGTCCCGGCGAATCACGGGCACGCGACGGAAACGCGCGAGGCCCCAGCGCAGCAGCGTGGTCAGATCCGTGTTCCTCGTCGCACGATCCGGCGACCCGAGGATCGTCGCGTAGACGACGGCACCCTGGCGGTCGACGGAGGCCACCTCGTTCCAGCCCGCGGCCGAGGTGTGGCCCGTCTTGACCCCGAAAACTCCGGGGAAGCTCGCGAGCAGGTCATTCCAGGTGTGCAAGACGCGACCGCCCGCGATCGTGGCCGTTTGCCGGCGCACGATGGAGCGCACGATCGGGCTGCGCATCAGAAGACGAGCGAGCTTGGTCACGTCGCGCGCGCTGGAGACGTGCCCGGGTGCGTCGAGCCCGTCGGGGCGCGCGTAATGCGTGTCGCGCAGGCCGAGTTGTCTCGCGCGGGTATTCATCATCGCCACGAAGCGGGCCTCGTTTCCTTTACCGACGTAGTAGGCGAGGGCGTCCGCCGCGTCGTTCGCGCTCTGAATCAGCGCGCCCTCGAGCAGGTCACGGACCGTGAGTCGCTCGCCGCCGCGCAGCCCGATCGACGACTCGCCGACGGCGGCGGCACCCGGTGCGACGGTGACGACCTCATTCGGCTTCGTCCGCTCGAGGGTCAGCAGGACGGTCATTAATTTCGTCAGGCTTGCAATCGGGACCCGCGCTCGCGGATGGTCTTGCGCGAGCACCTGGCCGGTCTGCCCATCCTCGACGACGTAGGCCCTCGCGTGCACTCGAGGGAGCGCGGCAAGTGCGGGGGTCGTGAGGGCAAGAGCCGCGGCGAGAACCACGAGACGGCGCACCACGGGTCGTAAGGCTAGCTACCAACCAGAGGCGGCCCAGATCTCGCTCTTCAAGCGCGCAGCCTCTTGAGACGCGCTGGCCCGCCAATCCTCACCGGAGGAGCGGAATCCATAGGTGACGCTCCGCGAGGCTGCGACGAGCGCGCTGGCCGGACCGCTCGTGAACGCACGAGCGACGTCTCCCGGCGAGGCGCCTTGGGCTCCGACGCCGGGCAGGAGCAGGATCGACCGCGGCAGCAGGCGCCGGGCTTCCCCGACCGCGCGCGAATGGGTCGCGCCGACAACGGCGCCGATGCTGGACAGGCCGTGTTCGCCGACGAGATCTTCACCCCACTCCGCGACCATCCGCGCGACGTGCTGCCAGAGCACGCCACCGTCGCTCAGCGTTACGTCCTGGACATCGCTGCCGCCCTCGTTCGAGGTCTTGACGAGGCAGAAGACCCCGCCGCCCTGCCGCCGACAGGCGCCGAAGAACGGCTCCAGCGAGTCGCGGCCGAGGTACGGGTTGACGGTCATTGCATCTGCGATCGGCGGGTTTCCCTCGAGGTAGGCGGCCGCGTAGGCGCGGGCGGTCGAGCCGATGTCGCCGCGCTTGGCGTCGGCGATCACGAGCAGGCCGGCAGCGCGCGCGTACTCGCACGTCTGCTCGAAGGCGCGCACACCGTCGGCGCCGAGCGCCTCGAAGAAGGCGAGCTGCGGCTTGACCGCGACAGCGTACGGCGCGACTGCATCCGTGATCCCACAGCAGAAGCGCGCAACGGCATCCGCCGCGGCGCTTCGGGCAACGTGGGCGTCGCCCTTCAGCTCGACCGGGAGCAGGTCCAGCCGGGGGTCGAGTCCGACGACGAGCTGAGAGCGCTTGCGCTCGACCGCCTCGGCGATCCGGTCGGCAAAGGCCTTGGTCGCAGCCGGGCTCTCTACTTGCACGGCCCCAGCGTAGCCTCGGCTTCGGACCCTCGAACGCCGAAGGCCGCCCCATTTGGCGGCCTTCGGGAAGTCGTGGAGGGAGGGCCCCTCGTCCAGCTACATCATCCCGCCGTCGCTACCTCCGCCGCTTCGAACGGCCTGCTTGAGCGAGCTTCCGGCCGAGAACTTCGGCACCCATGCTGCTGGGATCTGCACCTTCTCGGTCGGGTTCCGCGGGTTGACACCCTGGCGCGCCGCGCGGTGCTGCGTCGTGAACTTGCCGAATCCGGTGAATGCGACCTCTTCCCGGTTTTTCAGCGCTTCTGTGATCGCCTCGATCACCGCGTCCACTGCCTCGCCCGCTTCTCGACGGCCGAGGCCGCTCTTTTGCGCCACCCGCTCGACGAATTCCTGCTTGGTCACGTGCACTCCTCTCCTGCTGCTTTGACAGGGCTAGAACCGCGCCAGACCCTAACAGGGTCGGCGATTTGGCTCAACCATCACGT
>JALYLK010000248.1 GCA_030774275.1 Actinomycetota bacterium | reverse complement strand
CTACATCACAGACATCGTCCGCGAGCGCAAGGCACCCGGTGCGGTCGAGCGGCTGGTCACCGCGACCACCGCCCGCGACGGCCTCGCAGTGACGATCGGGATCGAGCGGGAGCCGGGCGCTGCCGGGCTCGCGCTGGTCGAGCGCTACACCCGCCAGCTCCTCCGCGGCTACCGGGTCTTCGGCGAGCGGGTGACCGGCGGCAAGCTGATCCGCGCCCAGCCGGTGGCGGCGGCGGCCGAGAACGGGCTGGTCAAGCTCGTCCGCGGCCGGCACAGCGAGGAGCTGCTCGACGAGCTGACCGCTTTTCCGCACGGGTCGCACGACGACTGCGTCGATGCCCTCTCCGGCGCCCACAACCTGCTCGTTCGGCGCGGCAGCGGCCGGATGACGGTCCACGTGCCGCAGGGGCGGATCCCGTTGGCCTCCGACCGCATCCGCGCCGGCAGCTACGGCTTCGGATCGCCGCTGGGCTCGCGAGCTCGCTCGGCCCCACCTGGTATCGGAGCCGCCCCCGCTAGCAAAGCGTCCTCGCGCCTCCGAGCCGCCGCCATCGGCACAGGAGGCAGATCGGAAGCGACTCGTCTACGGGCGGTCCGACTTCTCGTGGAGGCACGACATCGCTGTCGGTTTCCGAGCTCAGCGGATGCCGACGTCGAGCGTGAAGGCAACGCGCCGATAGACGCCGGTGCGCACGGTGACGCGCCCCGGCGTCAGCCCTCGCCCGGCGAGATGGTTCGGCGAGGTGACCGTGTAGGTCCCGCCCGGCAGCGTGATCCGATACCTGCCGTCGTCGCCGGTGCGGGTACGCGCGGTATGACCGTGTCGCAAAAACACGAGCCAGACGTTCTTGGCCGGTCTCGTGCAGGGGACACCCACCTTGCACACGGGGTAGGCCGGGTCGATCAGCACCACGCCGTGTAGACCGCTTCGCGAGGCGCCGCTCGCAACCGCGACCGAGAGGACGAGGGCGAGAGCTATTGCAGTGAAGATCCTCACGATTCTTATCTTCCCCTATCGACGGTCGAGGCTAACGCGTAGGGTTCGCAAACTCAGGCGGCCTCGTATTCGTGGACGCTCACGAAGAACAGCGGTGCGACGTTGGCGGCCAGAACAGGCACCGGCATTTACCGAAATCGCCTTCAACACCGACATCACGAACTGCGTCTACCTCGCGACGGCGGGGCAGGACGCTGGTGGGGTTTCAGGGGACTACAACATCTTTACGAGCCGCACCAGCACGACCACGGTCACCGTCGTGATCTTCGACGGAAGTAACAACGCCCTCGACCTGCCTTTCTATCTCGCGGTCTTCTGCTGATCGAGCGGTGAGAGCGAGGTCTGCGCGATTTGGCTTGAAAGGAGAGGAGCCGAGCGATCCCGAAGCAAAGCGCAAGCCCGGCTGATTCAGCACAGCGGCCAAGGCGCGGACGCGATTCCACCTCTCCACTCGTGTACCACGTTTCCCGGTGCGGCGCTCACCCGCCTCGGCCGTGCTGAGTAGGTGCCCGCCCAGGCGCGAGATCAACCGCCTCACGACGCCCTAAGGGAGCGCAAGTCTTTGCTACGAGCGCACGAAATGAGAGCAGGCCCGCCTCCTCGGTGACGCTCATCGCCGGACTCATCCTCGTCGCGGTGGGAGCCCTTCTGGCGTGGCGGCTGCGTCACCGTCTCGAGCCGAAGACGCCAGCGTCGATTGCGAAGCTCGACCGCATGCAGCCGGGGCCGACGTACCTGATCGCGGTCGCCGTCGGAGCGCGTTCGTCGGCCCGCACCCGGGGGACGGCGGAGGCCGTCGTCGGTGTTCTCGTCTTCCTGGTCGTCGGCATGAGCACCGCCTACATGCCGGTTCTCTTGGCGCAGTTCCTGCCCGACCGCTAGGGCCCGGCGCGCGCGCCTGCGCGACTGGCTCGAGCGCTACCGGTACGCCGTCGCGGCGGTCCTCCTCCTCCTGGTCGTCGGCGCGATGCTCCTCGCCAAGGGCCGCGTCGCTTGGGCTAGGCGAGCGCGTGGCAGGATCTGCGTCCAATGGCGCAGAACCCAACGCGTTACGACGCCATCTTGGTCGGTGCCGGCCACAACGGGCTCGTGACTGCCTGCTACCTCGCCCGCGCCGGTTTGCGCGTGCTGGTGCTTGAGCGGCGCCACATCGTCGGCGGTGCCTGCGTCACCGAGGAGACCTTCCCCGGCTTCAAGGTCTCGACCGCCTCTTACGTCAACAGCCTCTTCCACACGGCGATCGTCCGCGACCTGAACCTCACGTCATACGGCTACGAAGTGCTCCCGCGCAACCCGTCGTCGTTCACGCCGTTCCCGGACGGACGCTCGCTGATGATGGGCCCGGACGCCGAGTTGACGCGCAAGCAGATCGCGAAGTTCAGCAAGCGCGATGCCGAGCGGTACCCGCAATACGAGGCGATGCTCGAGCGGGTGGCGGCCGTGGTCGAGCCCACCCTCACCATGGCGCCGCCCGATCTGCGGAGGCCCCGACTCGGCGATCTTCGGACGCTGCTCACGCTGAGCCGATCCTTCCGGCACCTCGGTGACGCAACCGGCGAGGCGGTGGAGATCCTTACCGGAGCGGCGCGGCCGATCCTTGACCGCTGGTTCGAGTCCGAGGAGCTGAAGGGAACGCTGGCCACCGACGCGATAATCGGAGCGATGGCGAGCCCGTCGATGCCGGGGACCGCCTACGTGCTCTTCCACCACGTCATGGGCGAAGCCGGGGGGACCCGAGGCGTCTGGGCATATATGCGCGGAGGGATGGGCGGGATCACGCAGGCGCTCGCCGCTGCCGCGCGCGACCTCGGCGTCGACATCCGCTGCGAGGCCGAGGTGGCCCGCATTCTCCTGCGCGACGGCCGGGTCGCCGGCGTCGTTCTCGTCTCAGGCGACGAGTTCCACGCCCCGATCGTGGCCAGCAACGCCGACGCGAACGTGACGTTTCTGCAGCTGCTCGACCGGAGCGTGCTGCCGGAGGCGTTCGTGGCCGACGTCGAGCGGATCAGCTACGCGAGCGCCTCGTTGAAGATCAACGTGGCCCTGGAGGAGCTGCCGAACTTCAGCGCGCTGCCCGGGACGGAGGCCGGGCCTCAGCATCGAGGCACCATCCACCTCTGTCCCGACCAGGACTACATCGAGCGCGCGTTCGACGATGCCAAGTACGGGCGGTCTTCCGCGGACCCGGTGATCGAGTGCCAGCTTCCCTCGGTGGTGGATCCGACGGTGGCGCCAGCCGGGAAGCACCTGATGTCGATGTTCATCCAGTACGCGCCGTACGAGCTTCGCGACGGCTCCTGGGATGACCAGCGCGACGCGTTCGCCGATCGCTGCTTCGACGTGCTGAACGAGTACGCGCCGAACTTCAAGAGCGCAGTCATCGACCGCCAGGTGCTGGCGCCGCCCGACCTCGAGCGTGTCTTCAACCTCACCGGCGGAAACATCTTCCAGGGCGCGATGACCCCCGGCCAGCTCTTCGCGTTCCGTCCGGTGCCCGGCTACGCGCGCTATCGGACGCCGATCCGCGGCCTCTACCTGTGCGGCTCGGCCACCCACCCCGGCGGAGGCGTCATGGGCACCCCCGGCCTCAACGCCGCACGCGAGATCCTGGGCCGGCGAAAGCTACGGCGAGCCGTCTGGCACGGGCACAGTTGAACGCCGAGGCCAGATCAGGCCTGGGGGTGCACCGGATCCGCTCCGATTCGCGCAAGATGGGTGATCGTGCGGGTAGAAGCGAAAAGCGCCCTTTCGAGCGCCTTTCGCAGTAGCGGGGGCAGGATTTGAACCTGCGACCCTCCGGGGTTATGAGCCGCCTGCACGGTCACGACTGCGCCCGCGAGGTGGTTCTGCGCGGGATCGAGGAGCAACGGCGACGGGCGCCGGCGCCGACCTACGCCGCTAAGCAGCGGTCGCGTACCAAACGAGGCACAGTCCCAGCAAGAAATTCTGTATTCAGTTGAGACAACGGCCATTCGGACGCCGAAGCCCGCAAAGACGTCCCCCACCTACCCTGCTAATACGCTGCTTCTACGCCACTCCACGGCGTTTCCTAAACCGCGTGCGCAAGTTCGATTCTTGCCGGGGGCATCTATCCATACGGGTTTCGGGCCAACCGCGCTGACCGCCTGTTTCCTCAACCGCCTACGCGCGCGTTAACCGATTTAACGGTTGGTGGACTCGTCCTCGATCGGCTTGCCAGAGGCATGCTGGGCCTCCGCGCGCGCTTCCGTCGGACCCTGCCGAGGTGGCGCTCTGGACTCTGGCCGGCTGAGTCTTCGCAGCTCGCTCATGCTGATCTCATGCCGCGCCGTGGACTGAGCCTCCTCCGCTCGCGATCGCAGCCTGTCCGATCCTACGCAGCATCCCCTCGAAGATCAGGTAGTGAACCGGGTAGAGCGCGTACCAGTACGCGAGTCCTGCGAGCCCGTGGGGATCGAAGATCGCTGTCTGGCGCAGTGTCGTTCCGGATTGGTCGCCGTTGACCTCGAACTGCAGCCAGATCCGCCCTGGGGTCTTCATCTCGGCTGAGAGCCGCAGAAGCCGATCCTGCTCGACGGCCTCCACCCGCCAGAAGTCGAGCGTGTCTCCCACCGCGAGCTGAACGGGATCCCGGCGTCCGCGGCGAAGACCGACACCGCCGACGACCTTGTCGATGAGGCCGCGCAACCGCCAGAAGCCGTTTGCGTAGTACCAGCCCGTCTTGCCGCCGATTCGCTGGATCGGCGAGAACGTCTGCTCCGGCGACGCGGCGACTCTGATTCTGCGCGAGGCCACGGCCCGCTGGCCGAGCGTCACGCCGCCCCAGTTTCGCCCTTGGTATGCCGACAGCGCATCCGACCACCGGGTCTCGGCGAACTCCCTGTCCTCGTTTGCGAGCGCCCGCTCGATCGCCTGGCGGAAGCTTCGCGGGCGGATCGGAAAAACCTCGCGGGCTGATCCGTCGCGGACGAGGGTGTCGTTGCGCAGGCTCTCGATGAGTTCCCGGCCGATGCTCGCATACACCGGCGTCACGACGCTCAACCAGAGCCCGGAGATGCGCGGCGTCGCCAGAGGGACGCGAATCACGGTTCGCCGGAGGCCGACCTGACGAGCGTACTCTCGCATGAGGTCGGCGTAGGTGACGCGGTCGGGGCCGCCGATCTCGAAGAGCCGGCTCTCCTGGAGCTCGAGGTCAAGAGCTGCAAGCAGGTATGCGAGGACGTCCTCGATGGCGATCGGCTGCGTGCATGAGACGACCCAGCGCGGCATCAGCAGGACGGGTGAGCGGTCGACGAGCGAGCGCACGATCTCGAAGGAGACGCTTCCCGACCCGATGATGATCGACGCGCGAAACTCGATCGTCGGGACGCCCGACTCGCGCAGGATCCGCCCGACCTCGTGACGGCTCTCGAGGTGAGTGGAGAGATCGTGCTCTGCGCCGAGGCCGCCCAGGTAGACGATCCGCCTCACCCCGCTCCTACGCGCGGCGGCTGCGAAGTTTTCCGCGCCGCGACGATCGGCGCCCGCGAACGGCCCCGACGCGGCCATCGAATGAACGAGGTAGTAGGCCGTCGTGACACCCGCGAGGGCCTCGCGCAGAGAGTCGGGATCGAGGATGTCTCCGTGAACGATCTCCGTTTGCTCGGCCGCCCGTCCCGATAGCACCTCGGGTCTCCGCACCATGCAGCGCACTGGTCGCCCCGACTCTTCCAGCCTCCGCAGCAGCCGGCCGCCGACGTAGCCCGTCGCCCCGGTGAGCAGAACGCGCCCGAACGCCTGCTGCATCGGCGTCGACACCGGGTCCTGGCGGATTCGCACACGTCACCTCTTAGTTGCTTGTGGCTTGAGATTGTCCGGCTGGACGTCATGGCGACGCCGCGGCCGTGAGGCCGCTGCCGGGTCGGGACGTACTGGCGCGGCTGACGTTCGTCGTTCTGTGCCGTCCTGCCGACAAGCGCCGACTCGCATTTCTCGCCACCGCTCAGTTGTTGCAGAACGATCGTTCTGAACATTGGAATTGTGGCTAAGAAGCTCTCTCCGCCGGGTCGCCTGTTGGCGACGGCTCGTGACCGCTTCTACCAGGACGGCATACACAGCGTCGGCGTCGATCGTCTGGTGAAGGAGGCCCGAGGATTGCGTCTGGCGGCCTAACGTGGGGCGAACGCGAACGCCACTTCGTCGACGTAGCACCAGCTCCAATCCTCGCCGGGCTCGGCGGAGCGAATGATCGGATGGCCGCTCTCGCGCCCATGCGCGGTTGCGTGCTTGTTCGGCGAAGAATCACAGCAGCCGATCTTCCCGCACGTCATGCACATGCGCAGATGCACCCAGCCGCTTCCGATCTTCAAGCACTCCTCACAGCCATCGATCTTCTCCGGTAGCGCCGTCACCTCGATCTGGTCGAGGTGGCTGCAGATCGAGCCGCCTGCAGACATGCCTTCTCCTCTCGCTCTCGGGTGACCTTAGCTTCCGAGGGACGCGTCACGGAGCACGAGGGCAACCGCGAAATCGCCCGCACGGTCGGTCCACCACGACTCGACCCGGAGCCCGGCCTGTGCGGTCTCGAGCACGAACTGCTCGCGGCGGAACTTCGAGCTGATCTCAACTCGGAGCGGCTCATCCTCGTCGAACACCACGTCGATCTCGAGGCGCTGGATCGAGACGGCGTGCGCCTGCCGCGCGCAAAAGCCGATCTCCATCCACTCGTGCTCCGGATCCCAGCGCGCCTCGTACACGAAGCGCCGCTGGTCGAATGTCGCGTCCAGCTCGCGATTAACGGCGGCGAGAGCGTTGCGGACGAACGCCTCGGTCAAGCCTCGGCTGTCGTTGTATGCCGCTTCCAAGCCTCGTACAGGCCGCTCATGTGCTTAGATCACCCGCCCAGGGGCCGTGTCGCTCCTGGCTCCTCTGCGACAACCAGCGACTGGCTCCTCCCGGCTCGATGACGAAAGCCGAGGACCTCATCTCTCGACCGGGGAGGCTGCACGTCGGCGGCTGCGCGGGCTTCCTGACTCCCGCAGGTGTTTCGCGAATCGAATACGCCAATTCTCCTAGGCCAGCTGGCCAAGCACGGCGCCGAAAAGCGCGTGGCGCCAAGTCGCCTGCGCGAACGCGCGCGGATTGGTCAGGAGCCGTGGGATCCCGGGCTCACCGCGCGCCGGGTGGTAGCGGTCGACGATGTAGCAGAGCGGGTAGAGGGCGACGTGCTCGGCGACGGCCATCCCGATCGCGAGCTTCCGGGGCTCGGCGGGCAGGATGCGCCGTGCCTCGTGAAACGCGAGCCCGAAAAGCGTCCCGTTGAGGGCGTGGATCGCGAGCCCGGCGGCGCGCCAGCTTCGGCCGCGCGTCACCGCTTTGCCAAGCACGGCGACATCGGAGTAGTCGCAGCGCAGAAGCCGCTGGTCGATCGGCTCTTGCAGGGCCCACACGGTCGCGGCCATCGCCCCGGCTGCAGCCGATCGCAAACGCCCGTTCACCCGGTGCAGTTTGGCAGCACGCCGCGGATCCCCCCGCGGTAGTCAAACGGGGTTTCTCACCGGTACGCGCGGCGGGCGGGAACGTTTTGGCGTCGAGCCACATAGACTCGAATCCCAACCACGACGAGGAGGACGTTGATGGCCGGGAAGATCGAGATTCGCAAGAGCGGCGAGAAGTTCCGGTTCGTCGTGCTGAACAGGAACGGCGAGAAGTTGTTGCAGAGCGGACAGTTCGACGACAAGCCGAGCACCAAGCGGGCCGCGTCTTCGCTGGCGAAGGCCGTGAGCGGTGCGGAGATCCTCGACGCGACCAAGCCGGCCGCCGCTGCCGCGAAAAGCAGGCACGTCGCTCCAGAATGAAGCGCTAACACCGGTCGGGCCGCCGCGGCAACGCCTATGTCGGCTGGTGGCAGATCGTGCTCGGAGGCTGGCTGAGCCGATCGGCCACTGTCCCCGAGCGAGCGAATACGTCGTGGGATGCCAAAACTCGGTTCACACTCCTGAATTAACGTGATTTGCAGCCAGAACTAGGGTTTTGGCACCCGACGGCGTATCGGCTGGCGAGAATGGAGCCGTGCAGGTAGCAGGCGATTCGGGACAGAAGCACCATCCTGAGCCCGCCGGCCGCCCGCCGGACGCGCGCGGACTCGTCGTCTCGGCGCTCTTCTTCTTCCCCCGTGGCGGCTCGGCGCAGGTGACGCGCTCGCTCGCCCGCGCCCTGCCGGCCGCGGGCTGGCAGCCGACGCTCGCCGCGGGCTCGCTCGGACAACCGGGCGAGCCGACCCACGCAGCCAGCTTCTTCGCCGGGATCGACGTCCACGGGCTCGACTACTCGCCCGCGCTCGAGCTTGCAGAACCACTGGCCGCGCCCGTTCCCTTCCAGCCCTCCTACGAGGATCGCCCGGACGCACCCGATCGCATCTTTGCCGCCGTCGGCGACGGGGCCTACGAACGGCTCGTCGCTGCCTGGACCGAGCTGCTCGCGCGCGCCGGCGCGGGCGCCGCCGACCTGCTCCATCTGCACCACCTGACGCCCGCGAACGAGGCCGCCGCACGCGGCTTCCCCTCGCTGCCCGTGCTTGGCCAGCTGCACGGGACCGAGCTCGCCATGCTGCGCAGGATCGAGGCAGGAGCGCCGCCGGGCTGGCGCTACGCTCGGGATTGGGGCCGGCGGCTGCGAGCCTGGGCGGGGCGCTGCGCCCTGCTGGTAGTGCCCCCCGGGGCGGAGGCGGACGCGGCCCTCCTGCTCGGCCTCGAGCGGTCAAAGTTGCGCGGCCTCCCGAGCGGCGTCGAGCTTGAGCGCTTCTCGCGGCAGCCGCTCGCGGAAGGCGAGCGGCTCGCGTTTTGGCGCCGCTGGCTGGTCGAGCAGCCGCGCGGCTGGGATCAAAGCGGTCGGCCGGGGAGCATCGCCTACCGTGACGAGGAGCTCGCGCCCTTCCGGGCCGGCGGCCCGGTCTTCCTCTACGTCGGTCGCTACACGGCGGTCAAGCGCTTGCCGCTTCTGATCAGCGCCCACGCGCGAGCCGTTGCGCGGCTCGGCAGGCCGGCGCCGCTCGTGCTCGTCGGTGGCCACCCCGGCGAGTGGGAAGGGGAGCATCCGCTCGCCACAGCGCGAAGGATCGGGAACCGGCAGGTCTTCCTCGCCGGCTGGCGCCCGCACGAGGAGCTCCCGCAGGCGCTGAACGCAGCCGACGCGCTCGTCCTGCCCTCCGTCGCCGAGGCGTTCGGGCTCGTCCTCGTCGAGGCGATGGCCTGCGGCCTGCCGGTGATCGCCTGCCGGGCGCCCGGCCCGGCGTCAATCGTCGCCGACGGCAGGGCGGGCTGGCTCATTCGACCCGACGACGAGGGCGCGCTCGTCGACTCGCTCGTCGCCGCCGCTTGCGATCAGGAGGAACGCCAGGCGCGTGGCCGACGCGCTCAGACAGACAGCCGCCGATACGGCTGGGCGGAGATCGCCCCTCGCTTCGCGTCCCTGTACGAGGAGCTGCTCGCCTCCTCTCCCGGGCAGCAGGTTGCGCGGGGGCGGCGCGCTTGAGCGGGCGGCTTACGCCGTTCAGGTCGACGAGTCGCTCAACGATCTCGCAGCGCTTGCCGAGGATCTCGAACTCGGGGGCAGCCGTCCTCGCTCATCTAGCGGATCCGCTCGTCGTGGAGCCGTTCGACGGCGTCGCGAAGCGCCGACAGCCGGTCGCTGCCACCATTCGGGACCTCCGGCGCGTAAAGGACGGCCTCGGCCTCTTCTCCTCCCAGGGTGATCGGGTCGGCGGTGTCCTCGATCAGCCGGCGCTCGATCGCGTCGGCGACTGCCCGAGCTCCCACGGTTCCTTCGGCGCCAGGCTCGTGCGCTGCCTTCACCCTCAGGTTCTCCGCCATGCGCGTCGCCGCCCGCTCGTCGAGCGGGTACCGCTCGCTGGCGACTTCGAACACGACGTCCACTCGGGTGAGCCTATCCCCGGCATGGTTGGGGTGCTGGGATCCTCCCGATCCCCGGGTACCGGCCGCGAGCGTATCTTGGTTATTGGTCGAGGCTCCGCCGCCCCGGACGCGCAGCTTCGTCTTCGCGCTTCTTCGCCCGGTAGAAGATCCAGCAGACGCCGACGAGAATCACCGCGGGTACCACGATCGACGCGACGATGCTCGCCTCGAGCGCTACGGCTCCTGAGTCGGCGAGCATGCTCATGAGTCGATCGTTACTCCTCTGGCGAAACGGCCCGGGGCAGGCATCCGGGCCGCTTCGCTCCAGGAAGGCGATTCGCTGATCCCTTCCTGAGAGTCATGCTCGCGCTGCGAGCATCGTTGGACGGCCCGAGACTAAGCCGTTGCCTTTGCGGCTTCGTTAAGCCTGTGTTGCTCCTGCGTTAAGCCGCATCGGAAGACGTCGAGCGCCTCGGCGGAGTGCTCAAGGCCGTCGCTATTGGAGCGCCCCTGCCGGAGGAAGAAAGCAAGAACTGCTTGACGCCAACGGTCGCGGTTCCTAGCTTCGGTTGCGGTGAGGCGCACCAGTCGTGTGCATCGCGGGCGCGCATGTGCAAGCGTGAGCGCCAACCGCCGCCTGGCTGGCGGGAAGACGCGCACGAACCCGCGCAACCGCGGCAGGAGGGAGACAGCGATGAGCCCGCAGATTCCGATGGTGGTCGAGCAGACCGTGCACGGTGAGCGGACCTTCGACATCTACTCGCGTCTGCTCGGCGAGCGGATCATCTTCCTGGGCACGCCGATCGACGACGAGATCGCCAACCTGACGATCGCCGAGCTGCTCCATCTCGAGTCCGAGGACCCCGGCAAGGACATCTCGCTCTACATCAACTGCCCCGGGGGCTCCGTCTACGCGGGGCTCGCCATCTACGACACGATCCAGTTCGTCAAGCCTCAGGTGACGACCACCTGCGTCGGGATCGCGATGTCGCTGGGAGCGCTGCTGCTTGCCGCCGGCGAAAGCGGCAAGCGGATGGCGCTCCCGCACGCGAAGATCCTCATCCACCAGCTCTGGGGCGGCTTCGAGGGGCAGGCGAGCGACATCGAGATCCAGGCCCGGGAGACGATCGCGGTCAAGCGGCGGATGGAGGAGATCATCGCCGAGCACAGCGGGCAGCCGCTCGAGAAGGTCTCCAAGGACATGGAGCGCGACTACTTCATGACCGCCGAGGAGGCGAAGGAGTACGGCCTCATCGACAAGGTGCTCGCGCGCCGCTTCGAGTGACACCCAAGGAGCCTTCGGCGAGGCAAAGCCCCACGGGCGAAGCACGTTTGGAGTGCATAAACTCGGTCGGCCCGAATACCCGTCCTGGTAGGACGGTGACAACGCCGAGTCGGAGGCTGCCAATCGCCTACGCGACTTGCGCGCGCCGATCAGGCTTGAGCCGCAGAGCCCCGCGCGCCTACTGCTCCGGCGCGACCGTTACCGAAACATCCGGCCACTCGACACGCCACCTCCCTAGAGCAGCGAGCACTAGCAGCTCCGCATCCAGGTCCGACTGCGCCGTCTGAACGAGCACGTTTGCCGTCTCTTGGCTTGCGGCAACGGCGATTAGCCCCTGCTCCGATAGGTAATCGCAGAGCGCAAGAAGAAGATCCGGGTCACTGATCCGAACCCGCACGGCGGTGTCAGTTTTGCACGCAGCGCGGGTCGGAGCGGAAGCCGGTGGCCAGGGAAGGTGCTCAGGCCTGCCGCCGCGACGACCCCTCCAAAACCCCACAGCTCCTGCCACAGGTCTGGGGACTTGTCGCCTTCTGGCGGAACCGCAACACGCTCCCTTAGTGCCAAACCTGCCGTCAAGGCAGGAACATCAGAGGGCCGCCCGGAGGCGGCCCCTCTGCTTGGGCACTAGCGAGGCCCTTGGTTAGGCGTGGGCGAGCTCAGGCACAATGCCAAGCTGCTGCATCATCCCGAACGTGTCCCAGTTCGTGTACTCCTCGATCACCTTGCCGGAGGATGTCCCGCCCGTCGTGGAATTTCGTGACGGCGGTCCCGGTGTGATCGATTAGACGGCTGCGACGATAGCGGCCTCCTTGATCGGGGTGTGAGCGGCATCGGAGTGCTGGCGACGGTCGTGGT
>JALYLK010000247.1 GCA_030774275.1 Actinomycetota bacterium | reverse complement strand
ACGATGGCAATGACCTCGAAGCTCGTCTACAAGAAAGGGTTCGGGCCGCTGGCGCCGGACGTCTACCGCGCGCCTGCGCCGTACCCTTACCGCGGCGTCTCGACCTCCGATGCCATAGCCGGCCTCGAGCTGCTCTTCGCGCAGGACGTCGATCCCAAGGAGGTCGCGTGCATCGTGCTCGAGACCGTCCAGGGCGAGGGCGGCTTCATCCCGATGCCTGCCGATTTCGTCCAGGCGCTGAAGCAGATCTGCGAGCGGCACGGGATTCTGTACGTCGCGGATGAGGTGCAGTCCGGTTGTGGACGGACCGGGCCGCCGTGGGCAATCGAGCACCTGAACGTCGAGCCTCACCTGATCGTCTCCGGCAAGACCCTCGGCGGCGGGTTGCCGCTCGCCGCCGTGACGGGGCGCTCCGACCTCATGGACTCGGTTCACCCCGGTGGGCTGGGAGGAACGTTCGGCGGCAACCCCGTCTCGTGCGCCGCGGCCCGCGCCGTGCTCGACGCCCTGGCCGAACCGGATTTCCGCAAGCGCGCGGAGACTGTCGGGCGTCTGATTCGCGGTCGGCTCGAGCACCTCGCCGAGGACCACCCGGCGATCGGCGAAGTTAGAGGCCTCGGGCCGATGCTCGCGATCGAGTTCGCCGAGAGATCGGGCGACGAGACGAAAGCGGTGACGACGAGGGCGCGCGAGAACGGACTGTTGCTCCTCTCCTGCGGTCTGTACGGGAACGTGATCCGCCTGCTGCCGCCGCTGACAGCGACCGACGAGGATCTCGAGCGCGGCTTGGACATCCTGGAGCGCGTGGTCGCCGGTTAGAGCTGCACCACCGAACCGAAACATCACCCGGCCTCCGGGGCGCCGCCGCTCGATGAAGCGGTGTCACTCCCCAGCGGACCGGGTCCCCGGCCATGACCGTGGACCAGGTCCCCGGACCTGTCCGCGGACCCGGTCCCCGGTCATGACAGTGGACCAGGTCCCCGGACCTGTCCGCGGACCTGGTCGCTCGATCGGATCCGGGTGCTCAGTCGGGCTGAATGCGGTGGCGTTGGTGAAGCCGAGGTGCAGGTAGTCGAGGAAGACAGGCCTCCAGCCGGGCGGCGCAAGCTCAGGGCTCATCTGCTGGGTGTATTTCTGGGAACCGCGATCTGGGTCACCACGTTCCCAGCGAAGCTGACGGTTTAGCGCGCTGTCGCGGATGCCTTAGGGTCGGCTCATGTCATCGCTCGCCGACCTGAGGTTCAGCCACCGCGGTCCGGTGATTGGGCCGGACGACAGCGGCTATGACGCGGGTCGGGCAACTTTCAACGGAATCCTCGACCGGCGGCCGGAGCTCGTCACCCGGCCGCTCGACGTCGAGGACGTCGCGGCGGCCGTGGGCTACGCGCGCGAGGCGGGCCTGCCGGTTGCGGTACGCGGCGGTGGGCACGGCGTGGCCGGGCACTGCGTGGGCGACGGCAGCCTCGTGGTGGATCTCCGCCTGATGCGGCACGTCGCGGTCGATCCGGAGGAGCGCACGGTGACCTGCGGAGGAGGCGCTCTGTGGGAGGACGTCGACCCGGCCTGCCAGCGCCACGGGCTGGCGATGCCGGGCGGAACCTTTGGCGATACGGGCGTGGCCGGCTTGACGCTCGGCGGCGGGATCGGCTACCTGACGCCCGCCTTCGGCCTGACGCTCGACAATCTGCTGAGCGCGAGGCTCGTCACCGCGGACGGGGCGGTCATCACAGCGAGCGAGCAGGAGAGACCGGAGCTCTTCTGGGCTCTGCGCGGCGGCGGCGGGAACTTCGGCGCCGTGGTCGAGTTCACGTTCCGGCTGAATCCGGTTGGCCTGCTGTTTGGAGGCGCGATCGAGTTCCCGCCCCAGGACGCCCTGGCCGTGCTCGAGGCATGGCGGACCCTGATGACCGACGCGCCAGACCGCTTTCAGAGCTTCGCCCAGGTCGCCCGCGACGGCGCGACGGGACTCGGCCGCGTCCATATCACGGTCGCGCATCTCGACGGCGCCGACGCCGGTCGAGAGGCCGTCGAGCGGCTGACCGGCGGCCTCACGCCTCTGCGAACGGAGGTCAGACCGATGTATTACGCGGAGCTTCAGGACATCTACCCGCGCCTGGCGTTCGGTCTCCGCAACTACTGGTCGGGCCGCTTCCTCGGCGAGCTCCCGGACGAGCTGCTGGCGCTGACCGCAGAGAAGTTCGCCGATGACGGAGCGAACGGGGGAGTCCTCTTCGAATCGCTGCACGGCGCACCTGGGCGCGTGTCGCCAGACGCAACTGCGTTCACCGGCAGGCAAGCGCGCTGGAACGCGACGTTCATCAACGTCTGGCTCGATCCAAAGGAGGACGAGCGCCAGGTCGAGGCGGCTCGTTCGTACTCGAAGGCGCTGGCGCCATGGGCCCTGGGCGGCGGCTACCTGAACTACGCGAGCGAGCCGGTAAGTGAAGGTCTCGAATCGGAATTCGGCGCAGATCGGCTCGCGCGCCTCAGGGCCGTCAAGCGCGAGTACGACCCAGCGAATGTCTTCCGGTTCAACCACAACATCGTTCCTGCAGAGCAATGAACGAGACCCCGGCCGGCGGCCGGGGTCTCGTGACTGGGCGAGTGCGCTAGCAGCCTTGCTGGGCTAGTGCTCGCCCTCCTGCTGGGTGTCGGCGTTCGCGTTCGCGTCGGCGTAGCCACCGGGACCGTCGCTTGCGTCCGATTCCGAGGCCGATTCACCGGCTGACTCGGAAGCCGCTTCCGAAGCCTGCTCGGAAGCGGACCCCGTATCGGGAGCCGACTGGTCGCCTTGCTGGACGTTGTCCGTGTCGGGCGCCGACGGCTCCTGGCTCTGCGAGACGGCCGGCTTGGGCGGCGCGCTCTTCTGAGCCGCCCCGGCAATCGCCGAGCCTCCGACGGCAAGCCCTGCAACCGCCGCGAGCGAAGCTCCGATCTTCGTGAGTCTGTTGCTCATAGTCACCTCCTTGGTTGGGTTCGATTGAGACCTGCGCCGCCAACGTAGGAGGGCCAGGTGAGATGGCTGTGAGGCCGGCTCTCACTTTTTTCTCACCTCCGATCGCGACACTCGAGCCATGCGCTTGCTCGTGATCGAAGACGACTCGAAGATGGCCTCGCTGCTGCAGCGCGGCCTGACCGAGAACGGCAATGCGGTGGACATCGCGGCCCGAGGTGAGGACGCGCTCTGGATGGCGGCCGCGCACGAATACGACGCCGTCGTCCTCGACGTGATGCTCCCCGAGCTCGACGGCTTCGCGACCTGCGAGAGACTTCGCAACGCGGGCGTGTGGTCGCCGATCCTGATGCTGACCGCGCGAGATTCGGTCGAGGATCGGGTCGCAGGCCTCGACGCGGGCGCGGACGATTACCTGACGAAGCCGTTCTCGATCGCCGAGCTCCGTGCGCGGATCCGCGCGCTCGTCCGCCGGGGAGCCGGCGAGCGACCGGCCGTGATGGAAGTCGGCGATCTGCGGCTCGACCCGGCAACGCGCCAGGTGTGGCGTGGAGCCCACGAAGTGCGGCTGTCCGCCAAGGAATACGCGTTGCTCGAGCTCTTCATGCGCCGTCCGGGCGAGGTCGTCTCCCGACTTGACCTGCTCGAGCACGCGTGGGACATCGGCTACGAGAACCGCTCGAACGTGATCACGGTGTATGTCCGGTACCTGAGGGAGAAGATCGACCGCCCGTTCGGTCGCCGTGCGATCGAGACGGTGCAGGGAGCCGGATATCGACTGCGGACGGACGGCGGTTGAGCCGCGTCCCGATCCGGCTGCGCCTGACGGCTGCGTTCGCGCTGGCGATGGCCGTCGTCTTCGCCGTCGCCGGACTGCTCCTCTACCAGCACCTCCAGAGCTCGCTCGATCGGACGCTCGATCAGAGCCTGCGCGCTCGCGCCACGGACGTCGCGGCGCTCGTCAGCCAAGCCGATCACGGACTGAGCGAGTCGCGAGTGCTCGCGAACGAGGGCCGCGGATTCGCGCAGATCCTCGATATGCAGGGCCGGGTGTTCGATCAGACGCCGGGGCTTCGGCGGAGCCCGTTGTTCTCGCCCCAGGTCCTCGCGCGCGCGAGGCAGTCGTCCGTGTACGTCCAGCGCGCACCTCTGGACGGCGAAAGCGTGCGCCTCTTTGCGAACCCGGTCAACGCCCAGGGCCGGCGGCTGATCGTCGTCGTCGGCTCGTCGCTCGAGACCCGCGACGGCGCCCTCCTGACCCTGCGCCACGAGCTGCTCGTGGGCGGCCCGGCCGCCTTGTTGCTCGCTTCCCTGCTTGGGTACCTCGTCGCAGGAGCCGCTCTGCGGCCGGTTGAGCGGATGCGCGCGCGGGCGGCGGAGATCTCGGCGAGCAGTCTGGACGAGCGGCTTCCCGTCGTGCGATCGCGCGACGAGGTCTCACGCCTCGGCGAGACGTTGAACGCCATGCTCGCGCGGCTCGAGACGTCTCTCGAGCGGGAACGCAGCTTCGTCGCCGACGCGAGTCACGAGCTCCGCACTCCACTCGCACATCTCCAGGCCGAGGTCGAGCTCGCGCTGGAGCGCCCACGCGATCGCGCGGAGCTCGAGAGCGCACTGCGCGCGGTTGCGGTCGAGACCGACCGGCTGTCTCAGCTTGCGGCGGACCTCTTGCTGCTGGCGCGCGCCGACGAGGGGGGACTGCCGCTTCGGCTCGATCAGCTGGTCGCGCGGGAGGTGATGGAGGGTGTCGCGACCCGATATGCGCGGCGGGCAGCCGACGCCGGTCGCGCAATCGAGGTTGGGGGCGATGTGACCGTCCACGTCGACCGGCTGCGGATCGAACAGGCGCTGGGGAACCTGATCGACAACGCGCTGCGGCACGGCGCAGGCACGATCTTCGTCTCGGCTCGAGCCGAGGATGACTCGGCCGTTTTCGAGGTCCGCGACGAGGGCGGGGGGTTCCCGGCGCGACTCGGAGAGCGCGCCTTCGAACGTTTCAGCCGCGCCGAGGAGAGCCGAACGAGCCCTGGCTCCGGGCTGGGTCTGGCGATCGTCGCAGCGGTCACCGAGGCGCACGGCGGCACCGCGACGATCGGCCATGGCGCGGCCGTCTCGATCTGCATACCGGGCCGGCGAGAGACTTAGACTCGCCGTGTGGCCTCCTGTCCCGCCTGCGGTAAGGAGC
>JALYLK010000246.1 GCA_030774275.1 Actinomycetota bacterium | reverse complement strand
GTCGAGCCGAGCCTGCTCGATCCGCGCTCGACGTGGCGGGACCCGCAGGTATATGACCGGAAGGCGCTCGAGTTGGCGCAGATGTTCCGCGACAACTTTGGGCAGTTCGAGGCCGACGCGGGGCCCGACGTGACCGCTGCCGGCCCACGCGTCTGAGCGGCGATCAAGTCGTCGCGGCCCCAGGGCGTGACGGCGACTCGCCGCACTTGCAACGAAGCCGTAGCCGCAGCGCTTGCGATAGCGTCCAAGCGAGTGGAAGCGAAGCACGACGTGCTGATCGTCGGTGCCGGCTGCGCGGGAATGCGCGCGGCAATCGAGGCTTTCGACGTAGGCGCCGACGTCGCCCTCCTCTCCAAGATTCACCCGGTGCGCAGCCACTCGGGCGCGGCCGAGGGCGGGATCAACGCGGCGCTCGGCAACGCCTCCGAGGACGATCCCGAGAAGCACGCCTTCGACACGGTCAAGGGGTCGGACTACCTCGGCGACCAGGACGCGATCGAAGTGCTCTGCAACGAGGCGCCGGACGACGTCTACCAGCTCGAGCACTGGGGCGCCGTCTTCTCGCGCACCGAGGACGGCCGGATCGCGCAGCGTCCCTTCGGCGCCGCCGGCGAGCCACGCACGGCCTATGCGGCGGACATCACGGGTCACGTGCTCGTCCATGTCCTCTACGAGCAGGTGATGAAGCGCGACATTCCCACCTACGAGGAGTACTTCGCATGGCAGCTCGTCGTCAACGACGACCGCTGCCAGGGCGTGATCACCTGGGACCTGCTGAACGGCGGCCTGAAGACGATCGGTGCCAAGACCGTGATCCTCGCGACCGGCGGAGCCGGCCGGCTCTACGTCGGGACCACAAATGCGTATGCGTGCACCGGTGACGGGATGACGATGGGGCTGCGAGCCGGCGTGCCCCTGAAGGACATGGAGATGATGCAGTTCCATCCGACGACGCTTGCCCCGACAGGGATTCTGATCACCGAAGGCACTCGCGGTGAGGGCGCGTACCTCTTGAACTCAGAGGGCGACCGCTTCCTCAAGCGCTACGCACCCAATGCGATGGAGCTCGCCTCGCGCGACGTCATTTCGCGCGCCGAGCAGACCGAGATCGACGAGGGTAGAGGCGTCGACGGGAACGTTCTGCTGGACATGCGACACCTCGGCGCCGAGAAGATCATCGAGCGGTTGCACGGAACCCGCGAGCTGGCGATGACCTACGCCGGCGTCGATCCGATCCGCGACCCGATTCCAGTTCGACCGGGCGCCCATTACCACATGGGCGGCGTCGATACCGATCTCGACGGCCGCACCCAGCTCGAGGGCCTCTACGCCGCCGGCGAGTGCGCCTGTGTCTCGGTCCACGGAGCCAATCGCCTGGGCGGCAACGCGCTGATGGAGACGATCACCTACGGGAAGCGCGCCGGCCGCCATGCGGCCGACTGGGCGCTGACCAATACGACGATCGAGGTGCCCGAGTCCGTCGAAGCCGATGCCGAGCGCGATCTCAAGACCCTGCTCGACCGCAGCGACGGCGAGCGTCCGTGGTCGATCCGCAACGAGCTCGCCGAGACGATGCACGAGAACTTCGGCGTCTTCCGCAAGGAAGACCAAATGCGCGAGCAAGGCGAGATCGTCGCCGGCCTACGCGAGCGCTATGAGCGCGTCGTCGTCGATGACAAGGGCGATGTCTTCAACAACGATCTGACGCAGGCGCTCGAGCTCGGCTTCCTGCTCGAGCTCGCACAGTGCATGGTCGTGTGCGGACTGGCCCGCAAGGAGAGCCGGGGCGCCCATGCGCGGCCGTATGACTATCCGGACCGAGACGACGAGAACTACCTCAGGCACACGCTGGTCCGCTGGGTCGCCGAGGCCCCGGTGCTGGACTGGAAACCCGTGACGATGACGAAATGGAAGCCGATGGAGAGGACGTACTAATGGACGTCGCGCTCAAGATCTGGCGCTACGACGCCGACAGCGGCGACCGTGAGCTCCGGGACTACGAGATCGAGGCCCCCGAGTGGGCCTGCCTGCTCGATGTGCTCGACCTGATCAAGGACCAGCAGGACGGCACCCTCGCCTATCGCAAGAGCTGCCGGATGATGATCTGCGGCTCGTGCGGCATGCGCATGGACGGCCGGGCTGTGCTCGCGTGCAAGGAGCGGATGCTTCCGATCGTCGAGCGCGGCCACGTCCCGGTGATCTCGGCGATGGGAAACATGCCGATCGTCAAGGACCTCGTCGTCGACATGGATCCGTTCTGGAACAAAATTCGCCGCATGAAGCCCTGGCTCGAGCCCGGGTATGACGAGGTGCTCGAGAAGGAGCGGATCGTCTCCCAGCAAGAGGTAAACGTGATCCAGAAGGAGTCGCTCTGCATCATGTGCGGCTGCTGCGTCTCCGAGTGCAACTCGATGGAGTCCGATCCCGAGTTCTTCGGGCCCGCCGCGCTGGCGAAGGGCTTCCGCTTCGTCGGTGACGTACGCGACCAGACCTCCGTCGAGCGGCTGGAGGACTACAACGACGAGCACGGGATCTGGGACTGCACCCGCTGCTATTTCTGCAACGAGCGCTGCCCGAAGGGGGTCGACCCGCGCGACGCGATCGCGAAGCTCGGCGCCGAGTCGATCAAGGAGGGCATCGACCGTGACATGGGAGCGAAGCACGCGAAGTGGTTCGTGAAGTCGGCCGAGACCACCGGGTGGTTGCGCGAGACCGAGCTCGTGCCGAAGACGCAGGGCATCGTTGCCGCGGTCAAGCAGACGAAGTTCGCGATCGGGTTGATCAAGCGCGGCAAGGCGCCCAGCCCGATACCGCCGCACGTCGCCGCGGACGTCGGTGAATCGCGCGCGCTCCACGAGCTCGTCCGCGAGCAGGGGCGCGCCGGCGCGCTCGGGATCGTCCAGGGCGAGCGAGCGCTGGCGCGGATCGAGCACACCGATGCCGGAGGCGCCCGGCGCGACACGCCTGAGATCACGCCCGGCGAGGAACCACCTGGGGCTGAGGGATGACCAAGGTCGCCTACTACAAGGGCTGCCTGGCCTCGCTCTCCGCCAAAGAGCTCGACACCTCGACGCAGGCGCTCGCGCCGATGTTGGGGCTGGAGCTCGACGAGCTCGAATCGGTCACTTGCTGCGGCGCCGGCGACATCCACGAGGCGGAGCCCGACTACTACCTGCACCTGAACGCGCGGATCCTGGCCTACGGAGCGGCCACCGGGGCCGA
>JALYLK010000245.1 GCA_030774275.1 Actinomycetota bacterium | reverse complement strand
GAGCCTGCCCAGAAGTTGAAGGCCAGCAGCGCGAGTGCGAAGACGATCCACGCGACGCCGATGCGTGGTCGCCGTGGGCTGCCCTCAGGCTTCGACGGCGTCGGCGATCCAGGCGGGCTCGTCGCCGGCCGCTGGTTCCCGCCGCTCACGTTTTGGTTCGGAACGCTCGTCAGGAGAGTGTTGCACTCACCGGCAAGTCCGGTGATGTCACGGCGAGGGTCAGTGCGCTTGGAGCCACGGCCCGGCGAGCGGGAACGTCGCCGCCGCGAGCGTCCCGCCTGCGACGAGCGCGGCTGCCAGGGCGCCGCGGCGAAGTTGTGACCCGCCGATTCGCGTCCGCGGGCGGAAGTCCCCCGAGAGCAGGCGTGGAAGCCTCGGCGCGTAGACCAAAACGTGAAGCCCGGTGACGACCAGCCAGACGATGAAGCTCGCCTTGTGGAGGCCGAGCACGATCCCGCGACCCTCGTGAGGCCCGAGCACGATCAGCGCGACGCCTGTCGAGAAGAGGGCCGCCGTCGCGACGACGACGAGCGGGCCGAGCATTCGCATCAGCAGGGCCGGCGGGCCTTTTGCGCGATAGGCAGCGGCGCCCAGGTAATAACGAGCGAAGCGCCAGCCCGTGCTCCCGAGCTTCAGCAAGACCGGTGGGATCAGCAGCATTCCTACGAAGATGTGCACCGACAGGAGCGGCCGCAGGAAGAGGATCGTGGCTCCCTCGATTGCGAGGAGCACGATCAGCAGCGAGGCGGTCATCCCGGTCAGGCGCGCGTTCCCGTCGGGCCCGCCGAGCCTGCGGAGAAGCGGGAGCACGGGCCTCGCAACGGAACGAGTTCGGGGGTGCTCGAGCTCGGTCATGGCCGCAGTGGAGCACGGGAAGATGAGCTTTCGATGAGAAGCTGCTCATCCGCCTCTCATCGGGCCAGGCAACAATGAAGTCATGCGTGTGCTCGTGGTCGAGGACGAGGCGAAACTGGCCGAGCTGCTCGCCCGTGGGCTCCGCGAGGAAGGCTACGCCGCCGATGTCAGCGGCAGCGGAGAGGACGCGCTCTGGATGGCCAAGGCGACGGCCTACGACGCAATCGTGCTTGACGTGATGCTTCCGGGGATTGACGGATTCGCGACCTGCCGGCGGCTCCGGGAGAGCGGCGTCTGGGCGCCGGTCCTGATCCTGACGGCGCGCGACGATGTCGACGATCGCATCACCGGGCTGGACACCGGCGCTGACGACTACCTGGTCAAGCCCTTTGCCTTTGCCGAGCTCTTGGCGCGGCTACGTGCTCTCAGCCGCCGCGCGGGCGCCGAGCGTCCCGCCGAGCTGACCGTGGGCGACCTGCGGCTGGATCCCGCCTTGCACAGGGCCTGGCGCGGCGAGGCCGAGCTCGACCTCTCGGCAAAGGAGTTCGCGCTGCTCGAGGTGTTCATGCGCCGGCCTGGCCAGGCGCTCTCACGAGGACAGCTGCTCGAAGGCGCGTGGGACATGACCTTCGAACGGCGCTCGAACATCGTCGACGTCTATGTTCGCTACCTGCGGGAGAAGATCGACAGGCCGTTCGGCCGCCGCTCCCTCGAGACCGTGCGGCAGGTCGGCTACCGCCTCAGAGGAGATGCGGAAACGTGACGAGGATCTCGCTCCGGCTGCGGCTGACGCTGGCGTTCACTCTCGTACTGGCGCTCGTGCTCGCCGCGATGGGCTTTGTCGTCTACCGGCAGCTCGGGCGTTCGTTGATGTCGACCGTCGACCAGAACCTTCGTCGCCAGGCGGCCGAGGCGGAAAGCCGGGTAAAAGCCGCTCGACCGTTGGTCGATCAGGACGCGGGCGAGGGAGGAACGCTCGGGCAGCTTCTCGACTCGAGTGGGCGAGTCGTCCGCTCGACGCCGTCCGGCTTGAGGCCGCTCGTGGGCACCGACCGCCTCCGCCCGGCAGGTGGCGGCGCGATTCTCTTCCAGCTCGACCCGATTGCGGGCCGTGACGGCGAATGGCGCGTGCTCGCCGTTCCCGTGGAGAGCTCCGGGCGCCCGCTGACCCTGGTGCTCGCGCGCTCGATCGCCTCGCGCGAGGAAGCGCTCGACCATCTCCTGACCGACTTCCTCATCGCCGGTCCGCTTCTCCTTCTGCTCGCCTCGCTGGCCGGCTACGGCCTGGCCGCCGCCGCACTCCGGCCGGTGGAGGCGATGCGACTCCGCGCCGAAGCGATCTCCGCGGCGACACCGGGACGCCGCCTACCGGTTCCACCGAGCGGCGACGAGATCTCCCGCCTCGCCTCCACGCTCAACGACATGCTCGGGCGGCTGGAGGCGTCCTTCGCTCACGAGCGGCGCTTCGTGGCCGATGCGAGTCACGAGCTCCGCACCCCACTGGCCCTGCTCCGGACAGAGCTCGAGCTTGCTCTGCGCCGGCCTCGCTCGGCGTCGGAGCTCGAACGCGCGGTCAGGTCGGCAGCCGAGGAAACGGAACGCCTGTCCCAGCTCGCGGAGGACCTGCTCCTGATCGCGCGCTCCGACCAGGGCAGGCTGCCGATCAGGAGGACGCGGGTTCCAGCGGCAGACGTGCTGGAGGCTGTCGCCGAGAGGTTCGCCCGCCGCGCCCAGGACCACGGCCAGGCTGTCGTCGTCGACCCCGGCGAGGTCGAGCTCGACGCCGACCCGGTTCGTGTGGAGCAAGCTCTCGGAAACCTCGTCGACAATGCTCTTGCTCACGACGCCGGGTCGGTCCGGCTCTCGGCCCGCTCCGGAGCCGACGGGCTCGTCGAGCTGCACGTGACGGACGACGGCCTAGGGTTCCCGGAGGACTTCGTGGCCCACGCTTTCGACCGCTTCACCCGTGCCGACGAGGCCCGCGGCCGCGGGGGCACGGGTCTCGGCCTCGCGATCGTCGACCTGATCGCCCGGGCCCACGGCGGCTCCGCCGGCGCCACGAATCGCCCGGAGGGCGGGGCGGACGTCTGGCTGGCGGTTCCGGCCGCTGAGAGCTCTCGGAACGAGATATCTCGGTTGAGCGCGGTTCAGAGCTCTTAGGAAACTCTCACCCCGGACTCATTTGCGTCTCATGTAGGGCTGCTTCCCTGGTGGGGTGCCAGAACAGGCCAAAAACCCCGAACGGCTCGCGGCTCGTCGTGATGCCGCGTTAGCCCGCCTGCGCCGGCTCACCCGGATCGTCGCTGCGGGAGCGTTGGCTGCCGCAGCGGCGGTCGCCGGGGTCGCAGCCGCCTCGACCCACCACAAGAAGGCGGCGGCGACGACGACGCGCACGGCCTCGAAGGTCATGGCCACTCTGCCGTCGACGTCGGCCGCGCCGGCCGCGCCGACGACCACGCAGGCGCCCGTGCCTTCGCAGGCTCCGCCGGTCGCTACCTCAGGCGGATCATGACCGCGGTCGCCTCGAGGGCGGCCCTCGGAACGACCGCGACGATGTGCGTAACGGATGCCGATGCGCTGACGGACGCCTGGGCGGTGCTGGAGCTCGAGCTCGACGCAATCGACCGGGCCTGTAGCCGGTTCCGCGACGACTCCGAGCTCGCTCGTCTGAACGCTGACGCCGGCCGCTGGTCCGGGGTCAGCGACCTTCTCCTGCTCGCGCTCGAAACGGCGCTCGGCGCCGCGGCCGACACCGACGGCCTCGTCGACCCGACCATCGGCCGAACGCTCAGGTTGGCGGGCTACGACCGGCCCCTTCCCTTGGTGCTCGCGCGAGACGGCGAGCGCTTCCGCGCTTCCTTCGCACCTGTGCCCGGCTGGAACCTCGTCGAGCTCGACCCTCCGCAACGGCGCGTCCGGATCCCGAAGGGGATCGAGCTCGACCTGGGCGCGACCGCCAAGGCGCTCGCCGCAGACCGTGCCGCGGCCGTCGCCCACGAGCTCACCGGCACCGGCGTTCTCGTCTCGCTCGGCGGAGACGTCTCGGTGACGGGTCCCGTACCCGACGCCGGCTGGCCGGTACGCGTCGCCGACGACCATGCCGCCCGGCTGGACGAGGGAGGTCCCGTCTTTGCCGTCGCTGCCGGTGGCCTCGCCACCTCAGGCACGACGGTCCGCCGCTGGAAGGCCGGCAACGTGACGCTTCACCACATCATCGATCCCAGGACGGGCCGGCCGGCCGACACGCCGTGGCGGACGGTCACCGTCGCCGCCGGGACCTGTGTCGAGGCGAACGTCGCGAGCACAGCGGCCATCGTCCTAGGCGACGGGGCCCCGGCCTGGCTCGTCGCTCGCGGGCTACCGGCGCGGCTGGTTGCCGCGGACGGCTCGGTGCGTGCAGTGGCCGCCTGGCCTGAGGAGGCCGCGGCATGAGCGCGGTGCTCGCGGCCGCGGGTCCGAGCCCGCTCTGGTACCTGACCCGGGCGACCGGGGTGGTCTCGCTGCTTCTCTTGACCGCGGTCGTGGTGCTCGGCGTGACCGCCTCGCTGCGGTTGAGTAGCGAACGCTGGCCGCGCTTTCTCGTTGCCGGCCTCCACCGCAACCTGACCTTGCTCGCGCTTGCCTTTCTGGCCGTCCATATCGGGACGACAGTCGCCGACAACTACGCGCCGATCACGCTCAAGGACGTGTTCATCCCGTTCGGCTCTGCCTACCGGCCGATCTGGGTCGGGCTCGGCGCCGTCGCTTTCGATCTGCTGCTGGCGCTCGTGGTCACGAGCCTGCTGCGGGCCCGCGTGGGTGTGCGGCTCTGGCGCGGACTGCACTGGCTCGCTTACGTCTCCTGGCCGGTAGCGCTCGTGCACGGGCTTGGCACGGGAAGCGACGCGAAGACGAGCTGGATGATCATGCTGACCGTCGTCTGCATCGGCTCGGTCGCGCTCGCGGTGATCGCGCGGGTGGCGGTCGGCGGTGGCCGGGTGCCGATCCGGATGGCAGGCGCGGCGGCGGCTCTGGCCGTCCCCCTGGGAATCGGGGTTTGGTACACGGGCGGACCGCTCCAGTCCGGCTGGGCAGCACGTTCCGGAACCCCCGCCGCGCTGCTCGCCGGCAACGCGACGGCGTCGTCGCGCGGCCAGGCCGTGACACAAGCCTTCCCTCAAGCGCCGTTCGACGCCACTCTGCGTGGGCGATTCACGGAGTCCGGCACCGACGCTCGCGGTCTCGTCACTGTGGACGTCAGCGGAACGGCGAGCCCGGGAGGCGGGTTCGACCTGAAGCTGGCCGGGCAGCCGCTCCAGGGCGGCGGCGTCCAGATGACCGCCAGCAGCGTCGCATTCGGTTCCTACACGGGACAGATCACCGCCTTGCAAGGAACCCAGGTCGAGGCGACGCTTCACAACGCGTCCGGCACCGGGCTGGCGCTCAGTTTCGACCTGAACATCGACCGGGCCAGCGGCGCCGTGACCGGCTCCCTGCACGCGTCCGACACCACCGCTTCGCAATGAGCGAGCCGGCAGCTGTGCTCGAGCCCGATCCAGCCGGAGCCCGCGGCACGTTGCCGCGGTTACTCACCGGCGTCCGTGCGGATGGAGGGCCGCTGTCGCTTGACCTCCACCTCCGCCTGCACGGCTCGCTCGCCATACAATCGCGCGGTCTGATCGAGCTCGTGGCGGCCAGCGGCTTGCGTGGTCGCGGTGGGGCCGCGTTTCCAACGGCGCGTAAGCTCGAGGCGGTCGCGGCCGGGAGAGGTCGGCCCGTCGTGGTCGCCAACGGCACGGAGGGCGAGCCGGCGAGCGACAAGGACAAGGCCCTCCTTCGCTGGGTCCCGCATCTCGTGCTCGACGGTATCTCGCTCGCCGCCGCGGCCGTCGGAGCGGCCGAAGCAATCGTGGTGATCGGAGAAGGTTCCCGAAACGAGCGTGCCGTCATGGAGCAAGCCCTCGCCGAACGGGACGCCAGGGCGCTCGACCGCGATGTCCGTATCAGCCTCGCTGCGGCACCCGATCGCTTTGTCGCCGGGGAAGAGACCGCGCTGATCAATTTCTTGAACGGCGGCCCCGCAAAGCCCCTCTTTGTGCCGCCGCGCCCGTTCGAGCGGGGCGTCGGCGGCGCGCCAACCCTTGTCCAGAACGTGGAGACCCTGGCCCACCTGGCGCTCATCGCGCGCTACGGCGCGGAGTGGTTTCGTGAGCTCGGCAGTGACGACGAGCCCGGCTCGGCCCTCGTCACTCTCAGCGGCGGCGTCCGGAGACCCGGCGTCTACGAGGTCGGACTCGGCACAGCGTTCCGCGACATCGTTGTCGGCGCAGGCGGACTGAGCGAGCCTGCGACAGCGCTCCTCGTCGGCGGCTACTTCGGTGGCTGGATCGAGGCGCGTTCAGCGCTCGAGCTCTCGCTGCTCGACGCCGACCTTGCTCCACACGGGATCGGCCTTGGCGCCCGCGCCGTCGCCGTCTTGCCGCAGGGCGCCTGCGGCGTCGTCGAGACGGCGCGGGTCGCCCGCTACCTCGCGAATGAGAGCGCAGGCCAGTGCGGCCCGTGCGTGAACGGCCTGGACGCGATCGCTACGTCGCTCGAGCGGATCGCCGCCGGTCGCCCGGATCGCTCGCCCGAGCAGGTCCTTCGCTGGACGTCGCAAGTCCTTGGCCGCGGAGCCTGCAAGCATCCCGATGGGGCCGTCCGCTTCGTCGAGAGCGGCCTACGGGTCTTCGCGCGTGAGTTCGAGCTCCATGTCCACGGCCGCCGGTGCAGCGGAGACGGCCGAACGGTTTTGCCGGTGGAGGTCTCGCGATGAGCTCGAAGCTGCGCGTGAACCCGATCGCCTGCAAGGCCCACGGGCTCTGCGCCGAGCTCTTTCCGGAACGGATCTCGCTCGACGACTGGGGCTATCCGATCGTCGACCCCGAGCCGATTACCGGCCCGCTCCAAGTACATGCCGCGCGGGCCGTTGCCGAGTGCCCCACGGTCGCGCTGCTGCTCGCGCGCGAGCGCAAGCGAGCCTAGCCGGCTTCTCCGCCGGCGAACCAGTTGTCGAGCGGGAGCCTGGCTGCCAGCGCCGAGAAGTCGCCGTTCTCACGGATCGCCTCGGCCGCGTCCGCCATGGCGGCAAGAGCGACCCAGGTGAGCGCGCCGCCTACGCTCACTCGCTGGGCACCGGCGGCAACGATCTCGCCGAGCGAAAGCTCCGGGACGGCGAGCACATTGACCGGGTTGGACACGGCATGGCACACGGTCCCGATTTCCTCGGTGCTCCGGAGCCCGGGCGCGTAGAGGACATCGGCACCGGCCTCCTCGTACGCTTGGAGGCGCGCGACCGTGTCCGTCAGCTCGGGATTGCCGCGGATGTGATTCTCGGCCCGGGCCGTCAGCATGAACGGAAACCCGAACCCCCGAGCCGCCTCCGCGGCGGCCGCGATTCGCTCGGCGGCGTGGCGCAACTCGTAGATCTCGCCGGCCGGATCGTAGTCCTCGATCGATCCGCCGACCGCCCCGGCGGCGGCGACCCGGGTGATCGCGAGGGCGGCGCTGTCCGGATCCCGGCCATAGCCGTTCTCGAGGTCGACCGAGAGCGGCAGGGTAGTGGCCTGGTCGACCGCGGCGGTGTGCGCAACCACCTCGTCCAGCGTCACGCTGCCGTCGAGACGGCCGAGCGTGAAGGCGAAACCGGAGCTCGTGGTCGCGAGCGCCTCGAACCCGAGCGCCTCGAGCACGCGGGCGGAGCCGGCGTCCCATGGATTGGGCAGCACGAACGGCTCACCGGCGTGCAGCGCCCGGAAGTCCGCCGCCTTCTGCTCTTGCGTCGGCATGGCGCGTGCGCCTTCTACTGCTCGTAGCCCTCGACCACGTCGCCCCCTCTGAGCTCGGCGGCGTCCGGATCCTGGCCCGACTCGCGCAGCGCGCGGCGCTGGCGCAGCAGGTCCCAGTACTGGTCGAGCGCGATCTTCAGCTCTTGCAAACGCTGCCGGTCGGCGTCACTGGCGTTGCCGGCCGACTCGCGCTCCCAGAGCTCCCGCTCCTCCGCGACGAGCTGCTCGATCCTTCCGTGGATCTGGGCTTCGTCTTCCATTTTCAACCCTCCCCATAGAACGCGGTCATCCGACGCAGGGCAAATTACTATCCTCCGCCCTCGAGGACATGACCGAGACCAGGCGGACGACAAGCGAAGAGGCCAGGCGGGTCGGCGACGAGATCGGCGTCGACTGGAGTCGCTTCTCCCTCGAGCAGTTCCGGTTCGGCATGGACGTCGAGTTCGAGCACGGTTCGCACGATCCGCAGACCGACGTGACGGGCGACGATCCGATCGTGACCGGCAAGATCGCACTCGCACACATGAAGGAGTTCCCCGACTACTACGAGCGTCTCGAGCGGATGGAAGAGGAAGCCAAGCGCGACTGGGCCGCGAAGGGGTCCTGAGCCGCCCTACGTCTCGCTACTGAAGCGGCGCAGGCCCTGGGTCGACGGAACGAAGTAGTACGCGCCCGTGAGGGGTTGGGTGTAGATCGTGAGCGCGTCTCGAACGCCGTCGGTCAAGCCGACCATGTTCTCCAGCATCGCGGCCAACGGCCTCTGTTCGGCGCTGAAGCCGACGAACATCGTGCCGTGGTCGGTCACGGTTCCGTAGGGCATCTTGCGGCGGAAGATGTTGCCGAACGTGTCCTGATCGGTGCGGGCGACGTGGGAATCGTCCGGCTTCGGGTCGAGCTCAACACTCTCGTCCTTCGTGCGCCCGATCACCGCCTCCTGCCGCGCCACCGGGAGCGATTCCCAGGTATCCGCGTCGTGGCTCCACTTCTGCAGAAGGAGAACAGTGCCGCCGGCGCCGCGGCTCCCCTCGGGAATCACGACGAGCTCCGGTGCGTCGACCAGGCTCGGGTTTTCGCTTCCGTCGATGAAACCGGTGAGATCCCGGTCGTGTCGATAGGGCCAACTCGACGTCTCCTCGGCGACCGAGCCGAACGGTTCGAGCGCGGCGATCGCCTCGCGGGCCGTGTCGAAGATCACGTCGTACTCGCTCCCGGAGAGCCAGAGCACCGCGTCGTGCTGCGTCGCCGGCATCGTGTACCCGTCAGGGCCCGGCAGGGTGCTGTTGAAGCCTTCGACGTCGGCGGGGGAGTCGTCGTCGGCGAGCTCGCGCCAGAGCTCGGGGCGAAAGCCCGCCACGAGGTTGACGCCGCTCATCGTCGTCCGAGGCTCGCGCAGCGAGGCGACCGCGGTCACCAGCTCCCGCGCGGCTTCTCCACGGGCGTCGAGCTCGAGGTAGGCGTGGGACGCCGTCCCAAGTGCGAAGATCCCACTCTGCGGCGTGCTCACGGCGCGAAGATACGCTCTCCCGGCTCTTGACGAGTTGCTCTCCATTGTGTCGTCACCGCTGACAATCGTGGGCCTCGGCGGCTCGCTCGCGAAGATCTCCACGAGCCGTGCCGCCTTGCGCAGAGCCCTCGAAGGGGCCGAAGCGGCGGGCGCCCGGACCGAGCTCCTCGACCTTCGCGAGCTCGACCTGCCGATGTACGACCCAGATCACGACGAGCCCGGCGAGGCTGCCGCGAGGGTGATCGAATCCTGCTACGCCGCAGACGGACTGCTCTGGAGCAGTCCGCTCTACCAGGGGACGATCTCCGGTGCGTTCAAGAATGCGCTCGACTGGCTGCACCTGCTCGGTCCTCGCGAGCCGTCCTATCTCCACGACAAGGTGATCGGGCTGATCAGCGCAGCGGGTGGGACACAAGGCCTTCAGGCAATCAACACCATGGAGTTCTCGGTCCGCGCGCTCCGCGGCTGGGCGGTGCCGTACGTCGTCCCGGTCGCCTCCGCTGCGCGCGTCTTCGACGCCGAGGGCCGGATTCAAGACCAGGGTGTCGAGCTCCAACTGGAGACCCTCGGTCGCGAGGTCGTGCGGGTTGCGGAACGGTTCGCGAGTGAGGGGCCGGCCGACCATGCAGCCGAATGCGACTGTGCTGCCGAACGCGTCGCGGCCGCGGCCTAGGCGGCGGTAGGGACGCGACCATGGCACAGGAGCCCGATGCGGCCACCCAGCACCAGCCCGAGGTCTTGTTCGTCTGTGTCCACAACGCCGGCCGGAGCCAAATGGCGGCGGGTCTCGTGAAACTTCGGTCGAAGGGACTGATCCACGTTCGCTCCGCTGGCTCGGATCCGGCCGAGCAGGTCAATCCAGCCGTGGTCGAGGCGATGCAGGAGCTCGGCGTCGACCTGGGAGAGGAGTTCCCCAAGCCCCTCACCGATGAGGCCGTGCGCGCGGCCGACGTGGTGATCACGATGGGCTGCGGCGATGCCTGCCCGATCTACCCGGGCAAGAAGTACGAAGACTGGGAACTGGACGACCCGGCGGGCAAGGATCTGGAGACCGTGCGCCGGATCCGAGACGAGCTCGACGGGCGCGTGCGAAAGCTGATCGGTGAACTTCTCCCGGACGGCGAACCGTCCGGCAGTTGAAACCTAGGAGGGTTTGGCGTGAAAACGCTCGTTCCGGAGGCACAGACTTTTTTGCGCCAAACCCTCCTAGGCTCGGTGGGCTTCCTCTTCGACTGTACGTTCTGCCGTCGGGAAAGCCTCGAGGCGCTCGTCTGGAATCGGCGTGCCGCTTTCGACCGAGAGACCGTAGGTACCCGCGGCTAGCCGAGCCTCGGCGCGCTCGAGGGCAGCGAGCTCCTCGCGAAGATCGTCCGCCAGACCCTCGTCGAGTTCGTCCTGATAGAGATCGGCGGCGAGGTTCGCGGGATCGATGTCGTCGTTCTCCTCGGCATCGTCCTCGTGGGCGAGTCTCGGCAACGCCTGCTCGATTCGCTTCCGCTCTTCAGCCAGCAGTTCGCGAGCCCGCTCAGGATCCATCACGCCACGTTACCGTTCGCGAGCCGTAGCCACACCGTTCGCGGGTCGCGGGTTGTCGTCAAAGCAACGGCGAGGAGGTAGATCCCGGCTGCAGCAGCGATGATCATCGAGCTGGGAGGAAGGGTCGGAAAAACGTAGGCAAGGGTGAGCCCGATCCAGATCGAGCCGACCGAGAAGAGGACCGAGAGCGCGAGGCCACGGTATGGGCGGGTGGTGAGCCGGTGCGCTGCGCCCGCCGGTGCGGCGAGGAGCCCGAGCAGGAGCAGCGCCCCGACGGCTTGGGTGGCTTGGGCGGCGACGAGACCAAGGAGTGCCAGGAAGCCGAGTCCGAGCGCGCGCACCGGCACGCCCTGGGCTTCGGCGACCGCGGTGTCGAGGGAGGCGAAGAGCAACGGCCGCGCGATCGCCAGCAGGAGCGCGGCGGCCAGTACAGCCAGGACGACGGAGAGCCGGACGTCGGCCGTGCTGAGCCCGAAGATGGAGCCGAACAGAACCCGGACGCCCGCGGTGCCGTTGCCGGCGCTGTCCTGGGTCGTGAAGATCGAGAGGAAGAGGACGCCCAGACCGAGGGTCCAGGCGAAAAGCGAGCCGATGGTCACGTCGTCCGCACGGGCCTTGTCTCCGAGGATGCCCATGACGATGCCCCCGAAGATCGTTGCGGCGAAGAGGCCCGCGAGGATGTTCAGGCCGAGGACGGCGGCGGCGAGCGCACCGGTGAAGGCAACGTGGCTCAGCGCATCGCCCGCGAAGACCTGGGCGCGGAGAACCACGAAGTAGCCGACCAGGCCGCAGGCGAGCCCCACGAAGCTGCCCGCAATCAATGCGTTGCGCATGAACTCGTGCGCGAACATCAGGCGGCCTCGACCGCAAGCCTCGCGGTCGCTCGCCTGCTTCCGAGTGCGCGGCCCACGCGGACGAGGACATAGATGCCGAAGGAGAGCGAGGTGACGTAGAAGCCGACCGGGTAGATCGAGAAGTAGGCGAGCGCCAGCCCGAGCCAGGTGACCGCGAGCGCGAGCGCGACGGAGAGGGCGATCCCGAGC
>JALYLK010000244.1 GCA_030774275.1 Actinomycetota bacterium | reverse complement strand
AAGCTCGGAGGCTCGAGCGAGTCGTCGCCGCCGAGCGGGCGCTCGCCGAAGACACGCTGTCGAGCACCCTGCACGCCGAAGCCCGTCGCGATCACCGTCACCCAGATCTGGCCGGTCAGCCGCTCATCGACGGTCGCACCGAAGATGATGTTCGTGTCGTCCGTGGACGCCGAGCGAATCACCTCGGCGGCTTCGTTGACCTCGTAGAGGGAAAGGTCATCGCCACCGGCGATCGAGAGCAGGATTCCCTTCGCGCCCAGGATCTGCTGGTCGATCAGCGGCGAGCGGAGAGCCCGTTCGGCCGCCTCGCGGGCGCGGTTCTCGCTCGTCGAGAAACCGATTCCCATGAGCGCGGTGCCGGCGTCCTTCATGATCGTCCGCACGTCGGCGAAGTCGAGGTTGATCAGGCCCGGCAGAGTGATCAGGTCGCAGATGCCCTGAACGCCCTGTCGGAGCACGTCGTCGGCGATCCGGAACGCGTCCAGCATCGAGGTCGACTTGTCGAGAACCTCGAGCAGGCGCTCATTCGGGATCACCACGACGGTGTCGCAGTTCCGGCGGAGCTCCTCGACCCCGTGCTCCGCCGTGCCCCGGCGACGCGTGCCCTCGAACCGGAACGGCGTTGTCACGATCCCAACCGTCAGCGCGCCGAGCTCGCGCGCGATCCGCGCGACGACCGGTGCGGCGCCCGAGCCTGTGCCGCCGCCCTCGCCGGCGGTGACGAAGACCATGTCCGAGCCCCGCAGCGTGTTCTTGATCTGGTCGTAGGACTCTTCAGCGGCGCTTCGCCCGAGATCGGGATCGGCGCCGGAGCCCAGGCCCTCGGTCAGCTCGCGGCCGACGTGGATCTTCACCGGCGCGTCGCTCATCCGGAGCTGCTGAATGTCGGTGTTGACGGCGATGAACTCGACCTGTGCAAGGCCCGCGTCGATCATCCGGTCGAGTGCATTCAGCCCGGCGCCGCCGACTCCGACGACCTTGATCACCGCCAGGTACGCGGCAGTCTCCCCGCGCGGGACGCGATGCAACCGAGGTGCCGGCTCCGGGAGCGACTGGAGCATCGGCGGTGGCTCGGGAACGGGCTCGAGGTGCAGGTGCTCCGCCGAGGGCTCCGGCTCAGGCTCCGGATCGGGGACCGCGGCTACGTGGGCTTCTTCCTGCGCCTGCGCGAACTCCGGGACGTGCTCGACCGTTTCCTCCTGCGGCTCCAGCACCTCAGCCGGCGGAGCGGCCTCCGGCTCTCCCTTGTCGGCCTGCTTCTGCGCGGCCTCGGTTGCGCGGAAGAGCTCCGCGAGGGGGCCTTCACGCATGCTCGCGCGGCGCCGAGCCATTGAGAACCTCCTTCGCGAGATCGCGGTAGGCCTCCGCGGCGCTACCTGTGGGGTCGTACTTGAGCACCGAGCTGCCCTTCACGGGCGCTTCGGCGTAGCGGATCGTCTTGCGAATCCTCGTCCCGAAAACCAGATCGCCGAAGTTCTCTTCCAGGATCTCCACCGCCTCGCGCGAGTGCAGCGTGCGGTTGTCGAACATCGTCGGCAGGATCCCCTGGATCCCGACCGCCGGATTCAGGTTCTCGCGGATCATCGTGAGCGTGTTCTCGAGCTGGACGAGACCGCGCAGCGAGAGGTACTCGCACTGGACGGGAACGATCACTCCCTCGGAAGCAACGAGCGCGTTGATCGTCAGCAAGCCGAGTGACGGCGGCGTGTCGATCAAGATGTAGTTGTAATTCTCCTTCACGGGCGCGAGTGCTTTCTCGAGCGCCCGCTCGCGGCCGATCATGCTCGCGAGCGCGAGCTCGGCGCCGGCGAGATCGATCGAGGAAACGGCCAGGTCGACCTCTGTGTGATGGATCACTTCGGTGATCGGAACACGGTGCACAAGCACGTCGAACATCGAGCGCTCGATCGAGTCGGGGTTCATCCCCTGACTCATGGTCAGATTCCCCTGTGGATCGAGGTCGACCAGGAGCACGCGTAAGCCCTTCTCGGCGAATGCAACGCCCAGATTCAGCGTCGTCGTCGTCTTTGCGACGCCGCCTTTCTGGTTGGCGAAGGCGATAACCCTCCCCACCGCAGCTCCTTTCGAAATGTCTTCCCGGGTTCCCGGTCGCGGAAGCAGACGTGCCAGCCCCATCAGACCCTTTCTTTCGTCTGATAGTAGCCGAACCCTTTAATCGCGAAAATGCAGGCCTTTTTTCGCTTCGCGCCCTTCGGGCGCTCGCTATCACGGGGGAAACCCAGTTTCCCCCGTGAGCCCCCTCGTTTTGGTCCACAAGGGGCAGCGAGGCCGGCAAAGCCGGCCTCTCTTTCTGGCGTTATCTCGGAAGCGTGACGACAGTGCGTGCTACGTGCCTTCGCCGTCCCAGTAGTCGAGCCGCTCGAGGCGCGTGATCAGACCGATGCCGCGGAAATTGATCTTGTTCGAGCGCGGGTAGTAGGCGATGTCGTTCGGGTCACGCGTTCCGTAGGCGAGCATCGTCAGGCCCTCTGGCCCGGCGCGGAAGGCATGCGCGACGCGCGAGGAAGCGGGCCGGGACACGACATGTCCGGGCCGAACCGGGTGCTCTTCGTCGCCGAGAAGGCAGTGGCCGGCGCCGTCGAGGATCACGAACAGCTCCTCCTCGACGGAATGGCAGTGCGGCGGACCACTCAGCATTCCGGGCGCGACCCGGTTGTAGTTGATCCCCGTATGCACCGAGCCTGCGGCCACGCCGAGGTCTCGGGCCTGGACGCTGACATCGCCCTGACCCCACTGCTCGGGTTCGAGCTCCTCCCAGTTGACGATTCGATTCGGCCGCTGCGCCGGCGCGGGAAGCTCCGGGTCGGCGAGCGCGCCCTCGAGGTCCCACTGGTGCCGGCCGTCAAGGTCGACGATCGCGCCCGCGAGCCGCATGACGCTCAGTCTTGGGAAGTACGCGTACACGTTCTCTGGCCCGGCGCCGAAAGCGAGGACGTCGAGGCCCTCAGCGCCGGCAACGAGCGTGTGCGCTTCCCGTCCTGCCAGATGGACGAGGCAGTCGCCCGCCCGGATCTCGAACGTCATGTCGTTATCGCGCTCCCGCTGCCACGAAAGGCCCGAGCCGCCGAGCACGAAGAAGATCTCCTCGTCGCTCTCCGAGTGAAGCGGCGTCGAGCGCTTGCCGGCCTCGAC
>JALYLK010000243.1 GCA_030774275.1 Actinomycetota bacterium | reverse complement strand
CATCGAATCGAGCACCAGCAAGACGTTCGTCGGTTTCGCCTCGCGGCGAACCGCGGCGAGCTCGTCCATCAGCGCTTCGTCGACATGGAGCCGGCCGGCCGTGTCGACGATCACGACATCGCCTTCGGCAGAAGCGATGCCTTCGCGCGTGGCCTTGACGGGATCGGAGCGCTCGGCGCTGTAGACCGGGACCTGGATCTGGCGGCCGAGCTGTTCGAGCTGCTCGATCGCGGCGGGACGCTGCAGGTCGGCGGCGACCAGAGCGGGCTGCTTGCCCTCCTTGCGCAGGAGCAGCGCGAGCTTGGCAGCCGCGGTCGTCTTGCCGGAGCCCTGGAGGCCTGCCAGCAGAATCACCGTCGGCGGTCGTCCGGCGAAGGCCAGGCGCGAGTCGCCCGAGCCCATCAGCTCGGTCAGCTCCTCGTGGACGATCTTCACGACTTGCTGGCCGGGCGTGAGGCTCTTCAGCACCTCCTCGCCGACGGCCCGCTCACGCACGCGGTCGACGAATTCCTTGACAACGTGGAAGTTGACGTCAGCCTCCAGCAGCGCAAGCCGGATCTCGCGCATCGCCCGCGAGATCGCCTCGTCGTCGAGCGTGCCGCGCTTGCGGAGGTCGCCCAGAGTGCCCTGAAGCCGGTCGGAAAGCGTGTCAAACACGACGGCCAGTGTACTGACGGGAGTTTTGAGTCAAGCATCCCCGTTTGGGTCCCGGCCGCCGCGGTGAAAGACTTTGCATCAACGACGAGGTTGGGAGGAAGAGATGGCTGAAGTCGCCAAGGTGATCACGATCATCGGCTCATCGCCCGAGAGCTTCGCGAAGGCCGCCGACGCCGCGGTGCAGGAGGCCGCGAAGACCGTCCGCGGCATCTCGGGTGCGCACGTGGTCTCGATGAGCGCCGTCGTCGAGGGAGAGCGGATCAGCCAGTACCGGACGACCGTGGACATCGCCTTCGCAATCGAGCGCTAAAACCCTCCCCTAGCCCGAGAGAAGCGCCCGCGCGAAGTCCTTCGGGTCGAAGGGCCTGAGGTCGTCGAGACCCTCGCCGACGCCGATGAGCTTGACGGGAAGGCCGAGCTCGTTGGCGATCGCGATCGCAACCCCGCCCTTGGCCGATCCGTCGAGCTTCGTCAGCGCGACCCCTGTCACGCCGACCGCATCGCCGAACAGACGCGCCTGCTGGACGCCGTTCTGGCCGGTGGTCGCGTCGACCACGAGCAGGGTCTCGTGCGGCGCGCCCTCGAGCTTCTGGGCGATCACCCGGCGCACCTTGGCCAACTCCTCCATCAGATTCGCCTGCGTGTGCAGGCGGCCGGCCGTGTCGACGATCACCACGTCACGGCCCTCCTGAGTGGCCTTCTCGATCGCGTCGTAGGCCACGGCGGCCGGGTCCCCCCCGCGCTCGCCGCCGACGAACTCCGCCCCGGAACGCTCGGCCCAGATCTCGAGCTGTTCCTCTGCGGCAGCCCGAAAGGTGTCGGCCGCACCGAGAACGACCGAGCGGCCGTGCTCGCGCAGTCGGTTGGCGAGCTTGCCGATCGTCGTCGTCTTGCCGGTGCCGTTGACGCCTACCACGAGGATCACGCTGGGCCGCCCGTCGAGACCGAGGCGGCCCGGCTCGCCGAGGAGCGCCGCCGCCTCGTCGACCAACGCCTCGCTGAGATCGCCCACTTCGCCGCGCGCCTCGAGGCGCCGCACGAGCTCGGCCGTCGACGGCACGCCGACGTCGGCGGCAATCAACGCCTCCTCGAGCCGCTCCCAGGCAGCGTCGTCCGCGGGGTCGAAGGTCGACGCCGCTATCTGTTCGGTCAGCGCGCGGCGGCTCTTCCCGAGCGAGTCCCGCAGGCGCGAGAACAAGCCGGCCTGCTGCTCGTCGGGAAGCTCGGAGCCCTCCGCGTCGCCGAGCAGCTCTGCCCAGGATCTCGCCACGGCCGCGAACGCTAGCCGCGGTCTAAGCGGTCGCGGCGATCGGTGCTTCGCGGGGCACGCGCCGGGAGACGATCTGGGACACACCGTCCGCCCCCATCGTGACGCCGTACAGGCTGTCGGCGGCTTCCATCGTCCGTTTCTGATGCGTGATCACGATGAACTGCGCCCGATCGGCGTAGCGGCGAAGCAACTCGACGAAGCGGCCGATGTTCGTGTCGTCGAGCGCGGCCTCGACCTCGTCCAGGAGATAGAACGGACACGGCCGGGCGA
>JALYLK010000242.1 GCA_030774275.1 Actinomycetota bacterium | reverse complement strand
GCACCGAAGTGCCGGCCCACGAAGGTAGGTCGAGCTAGTGCGTGGCGATGCGCAGAACGCGCCCGGCTCCCGCCGGGAAGCCAAAGCCCTGTTCGGAGACGTAGAACGCGCCGTCGTGACCAACGGTCATGCCGGTCGGGAACACGAGTCCCGAGACGACCGTCTCGGCAGGATGACCTGCGCGAACGCGCACGATCGCACCCGTGCCCGGTGTCGGTCCGCCGGGGGTGGTGCTCATTTCGAGCGCGTACATCTTGCCGCCGCGGAAAGCGAGACCGAGTACCTGCTCGAGCCCCGAGGCCCGGACCCTGAGATGGTTGCTCGGGGTCAGCATGTAGACGTGCTCGTTCGCGGTGGTGCCATCCGCGGCGCCGAAGACACCGAGGTTGCCGAGGTACCAGACTCCGTGGCGAACGATCGCCGTCGGAACGACGTGCCCAACCTTGGCCGAGATATCGACCACACGGCTGATCGTTCCATCCTGCTTCACCCGGTCGAGTTCGCCGTGGTTCGAATCCATCGGGTACAGGGAGTGCTTGTAGGCCGCCATGCTGTACCACGTGCCGTCTGGCTCGAAGTCCGCCGGATCCGGATTGGCGACCGGATGGGCCGCCTGGAAGGCGCTGAGGTCCGCCAGCATCGACCAGGTCGAGCCCGGCCCGACCTTGATCACGCCATTCGGGACCGTGGGTACGCCGTGCGAACAGCCCGCTCCGGCGAGAAGTCCGTAGAGCTGATTGCCGATGAAGGCAACGCTCGAGACGCCGCTGACGAGGTTCCCCAGGGCGGCACTGGTCTGGCTCGACGGCAGCGAATCGACAACCGTCGAGACAGCGCCCGCAGGGCTGACCTTGGAGATCCGCCCACCCAGCACAGGGTTGTTGGTGCTCCCCAGATACGGAGCCGCAGCCCCGGAGGCCTGCGTGCATTGCCCGACGGTGGAATCCGAGCCACCGAGGCCGCCCTCGGCGACATAGAGATTGCCGTCCGGGCCGAACGTAAGCCCGCGCGGATTGTTGAAGCCGGTCGCGAAGACAGAAACCTTCGCAGGCCCCTTCTTCGCCGGTTTCGGCGGGTTGTGCTTGGCTACCGCCGACGCGGTCGAGATTAGTGCGACGAGCGCGGCAACAAAGGACGCCGCAGTCAAAAGCCGTCTCATTCGCTTCCTCCCCTTGATTACAAGACCGCGGACCATATAAGGGCGTGCGCGGAGAAAGCGGTTGCGGTGCAGGGATTTTACCCCTTAATTACGAGCGCTTGGCTGGATTCCGCGCTCCCTAGCGCAGAAGCCGCCCGGCCGAGATCAGCAGGCGGTTGCCCTTCACCGCGAGACGCTTGGCGAGTAGTGCGTACCGGTCCGCGAGAGCGTTCCTGTGTTGAAGCCGAGCTGTGCCGCTGAGCACCCAGTCACGCCCGACGGCGGCGTAGTCTCGAAACGCCGCCATTGCGAGGCTCCTCGCATGCCACCCCCGGGGGGTGGAGGGCCGTTGGGCAGCTAGCGCGCGCCGCGCGCGCAGAGCGTCGAGTCGAAAGTGCCTCGCCCGGCTCGTCATTCGCCTCGGGTGGCGCCGCGAGGCACTCAGGCCGATGCCACGAGCGTCGGCTGCGATCCGCTGGGACCACGTGGCGAGCGTCCTCTTGAGCGAAGCGTTGCTGGCCCCCGCGGCCGTAGGAAGCACGAGCACGAGCGCCAGCAACCCGATGCAGGCCGGCGTCGCAAAGCGACGTGCCGGCCTGCTCGTCTGCAATGTGGAGCGGGGTCTAGTCCCCGCTATTCCCGCCGTCCTCGCCACCGTCATCGCCGCACTGGTTGTTCTCCCCCTGCTCATCGCTCTGGTCGTTCGCTCCCTGCTGGTCCCCGGCCTGGTCGTCGGCCTGCGGGTTGTCAGCCTCCTGATCGACCGCATCGGAAGCATCTGCGATGTCGTCGGCGGTGCCCTGCTCGTCGACCCCCTGCTGTCCGGCCTGAGTGGAGCAGTCGGTCGTAGTCGTAGTTTGAAGCGGCGTTGCGCTTCCTCCTGCAAGTGCCGCTGCGACGCCGACCCCGCCCGCAAGCGAGAGGAACGTCGCGATCACGGCGAGCTTGTGCGAGCTCATCGGGCGTCCTTTCGTGTCTGGGCCCTACTGCGGACCACTGCGTATTGGACTGTTTTCGGCGCGAAAACCAGCGGCGAAAACCCCAAAACCCCCCTTCGAGGTAGACGGCAGCCGAATCTTAAACGAAGCCGAAGCTAGTCCTTCTTCATACGGAACTGAGCGCTTCTTGCGCACGCACTTCGTCGCGATCAAGCGAGGCCGATGTCCTGACTCGAACAGGGAAGGGACTCGGGCATCTCCATCAGTGCGATACTCGGTCGGCGTAAGTGCTCTTCCGCGCGGCCCGGAGAGCGAGATCCAGCCGGAGGAGAACAATGAGCAATCCCAAGAGGCAGGGCAACGATCCGAACGCCGCGGACGATGAGCACGAGCAGGGTTTCGGCGAGGTTGGAGACTATGTGCCCACCGAGATCCTGAACGTCTCCTTCCCCGGGGCGGTCCGCGGTTACGACCGCCAAGCCGTCGACGCCCACTTGAAACGTGTCAATCGCCTAATCGCCGAGACCAAGGTGAGCGCCTCGCCACGCGCGGCCGTCAGGCATGCGCTCAAACAAACCGAACAGCAGGTCAGCGGCCTGCTCGAGCAGGCGCGAGAAACGGCGGACGAGATCACGGCGAGTGCGCACCGAGAAGCGGAGACCGAGGCAGAGGCAATCCGGGCGAGGGCGGCGGAGCTGCTCGTCAATGCGAATGCCGACGCAGACGTCGGTAAGGCCGAGGCCGAGAAACTCCTCGCTGACTCAAAGACCGAAGCGGAGAGCACGCTCGCCAACGCAAGGGCAGAGGCCGAAGACACTCTCACACGCTCACGCCTCGAGGCGGAGAGCACAGTTGCGCGTGCACAAGCCGAAGCCGATGAGCGCCTTCAGCAACTACAAGCCGAGCTCGCGTCTCTGCGAGCTCAGACCGAGGCGCGGGTGCGCGAGTTCCAGGCCGACACCACCGCAGTTTGGGAGCAGCGTCGTCAGCTCCTCGAAGACATGCGCGCTATGGCAAGCAGGCTGGTCGATTTGGCGGAGGCGGCAGCTGACCGAGAGCCCGAGGAGCCCGACCTCCTCGAGGCGCTGGAACCGAAAACCGGAACAGAGGAGCGAGCTTCGAACGGCGAGGCCGACTCGACGGGGCCG
>JALYLK010000241.1 GCA_030774275.1 Actinomycetota bacterium | reverse complement strand
GCGCCGAAGACCGCGCTGGGGTTGCGGATGAGCCGGCGAAGCGCGTCGTGCCAGAGTCCGCTGCTCGCCCCTTCGAGCGCGAGTTCTTGGGCTTCGACCTCGGCGATGCTCACGAGTAGCGAATCCGCGGGTTGATGATCGCGTACGAGACGTCCACGACCAGGTTGATGAGCACGAAGACCACCGCGAGGAAGAGGATCCCGCCCTGGAGCACCGGGTAGTCGCGGTTGAAGATCGCGTCACGGAGCCACGAGCCCATCCCCGGGTAGGCGAAGACGGTCTCGGTCAGGACCGCCCCCGAGAGCAGGAGGCCCGTCTGCAGACCGATGATCGTCGTCACCGGCAACAGGGCGTTCCTGAGTACGTGGCGTCGGTCGACCGTCGACGGCGGCAGGCCCTTGGCGCGTGCCGTTCGGACGTAGTCCTCGTTCTGAACGTCGAGAACGGACGCGCGGGTGATCCTGGTGATGATCGCAAGCGGGATCGAGCCAAGCGCTATCGCAGGCAGGATGAGATGCTTGATCACATCCCAGAGCGTCGACCAGTCGCGCGTGATGATCGCGTCGAGGATGTAGAAGTTGGTCGGGTGCTTCGCGTCGATGGTGATGGAGATACGCCCCACGCTGGGTAACCAACCGAGCCGGACGGCGAAGATGTATTTGAGGATGATCGCCAGGAAGAAGATCGGGATCGAGATCCCGATCAGCGAGGCGACGAGACTGGCATGGTCGAACGCGCTGCCGTACCGTTTCGCGGCGAAGAACCCGAGCGGCACTCCGAACGTGACCGCGAAGATCATTGCCGCGACCGCAAGCTCGACCGTTGCCGGGAACTTCGCTTTGATTTCGGAGACCACCGTCCGACGGGAGGCAACGCTGACGCCGAGGTCTCCGGTCGCAGTGGTCTTCAAGTACGACCAGTACTGCACGTAGACCGGCTTGTCGAGCCCGTATCGATGCCGGTAGACCTGGACAAGCGCCGGCGTCGCCCGCTCACCGAGCAGCGACTCGGCCGGGGTGCCCGGCAGCGCCCTGATCCAGAAGAAAATCAGCAGTGAAACGCCGAGCAGGATCGGAACGAGCAGCAGCAGCCGGCGGACGAGATACCGAAGCATCTGAGACCGCCGACTGCGCCGCTACTTACCTATTGTCCGCCGAAGTAGACCCCGGCGAATGGATCAGTTCCGACCGGGCTTGCGGTGTATCCCTTCACCTTTTTCTGGAAGCCGAGAGCCGGCCTCGAGTGGGCGTAGGGAACGCCGGGCAAGAACTTCATGATCATGATGTTCGCCTGCTGGTACAGGGCGATCCGCTTGGCGGTATTCGTCTCCGCCGCGGCCTTCGCGAGGATGTTGAAGATCTTCGCGTTGTGGAACCCGAACTGCGGGCTGGCAGTCTTGAAGAACGTGCCCACGAAGTTGTCCGGATCACCGAAGTCGCCCGTCCAACCGATCAGGTTCAGATCGCCGGCCGTCCCGTCGTTGACGTGCTTGACGTAGTCGGGACGCCACGGAGCGCTGTGCGGAGTGACGTGGAAGCCCGACTTCTCGAGGCTCGCCGAGAACGCCTGGAAGTTCAGAGCGGGGCTCGGCATGTACGGCCGCGAGACGTTCGTCGGGTACCAGAAGTCGACGTTCACGGGCAGGCTCAACCCTGCACTCCGCAGTAGCGACTTCGCCTTGTCTGGGTTGTAGGGGTACTTCGGAACCTTGTTCGTCCAGCCGAAGAGCTGCGGCGGCATGAACTCCTGCGCCACCTGCGCGCGCCCCGCGTAGAACGACTTGACGACGCCCGCACGGTCGAGCCCGTACGCGACGGCCTGTCGCACGGCCAGCTTGTTGAACGGCGCGTGCGCCGAGTTGATCGTCACGTAGGCGACGTTGAACGACGGCCGGTTGAGCAGCTTCAGGTTCTTGTTCTTTTGGATCGTCGGAACGTCCGTAGGCTGGATCAGGTCGGCGCCGTTCACCTCGCCGCTCTGCAGAGCCTGGACGCGAGCCGTGTTGTTCGAGATCGGCTGGATGATCACCCGCGCGATTTTCGGCTTCGGGCCCCAGTAGGAGTTGTTCCGGACGAGCTCGACCTTCTGGCCGATCACCCAGGACTTGAACTTGAACGGCCCGGTGCCCGTCGGATGGCTGAACGCGTACGTTCCGGTCGGGTAGAAGGTGCCGCTCCGCAGCTCACCCTTGTTCGCGCCGTACTTCTTCATCGCCGTCGGGCTCTGAATCGCGAACGAGGAGATGACGAGCGCCGGCAGGAACGACGCCGACTTCGTCCTCAGATGCAGGATCGCCGTGTACTTGCCCTTGGTCGAGCAGCTCTTGTAGAGACTCGGCGACAGGTTGCTGCTGTCGTTGTGATGGAAACCAAGGAAGACGGTCTGCCAGTAGTACGTGGCCGAGGCATCCTGGAACGGACCTCGGAAGTTGTACTGACGGTTGAAGTTCGCGCAGACCGCAGCCGCATTGAACGGCGTGTTGTCGTGGAACTTCACTCCGTGTCTGAGGTTGAACGTCCAGTCCTTTCCGTTCCTCGAACCCCACTTGGTGGCCAGTCCGGGCCGAATGAGGGTCGTTCCCGGCTTCAGCGAGACCAAGCTCTCGAAGATCTGCTCGGTCGCACGGAAGGACTCGCCGTCGGACACGAGCGCCGGATCGAGGTACGTCGGATCTGACGCACCCGCGATTACAAACGTCGGCCCTGCTTTCGACGCGCCTCCTGCGGCGCCCACCGCGACAAGCGCGGCGACCGCGACAAGCACAAAGGCGAGCCTAGAACTAACACTGCGCATCAAAGAAGCTCCTTCCTAGCGGATCACGGGAGTATGGGACAGCGCGGCACGGCGCGCAACGCGTGTCGGTCAAGCTTGAGTTCGGCGTGCTCCTCGGGCCCAAACTCCCCTTGGGAGGTGGGACGGCGCCCGCGACGTTTGGTTAGCGATTTGTAAGGCGTATGAAGCGGACGGGCCTCGCGTCGACGTTCTCGATCGGTTCCTCGACCACGGCGTTCACACCCTCCCGATCGGTGGCGTGCAGGATGCCGCCCTCGCCGAGCCAGAAGGCGATGTGGTGCGCTGCGCCCGGTTCTCCGAAGCAGACCAGGTCGCCGGGGCGTGCGTCTGCCTCGTCGATCTGGGTCGCCGCCGCCTCCTGTTGATCCGCGTCCCGAGGCACCAGCCGGCCGAGCCGGCGATAAGCCATGTGCACGAGCCCCGAGCAATCGATCCCAACCTCCGTCATTCCGCCCCACTCGTAGGGGGCGCGGAGGTAGGCGCGAGCCTCCTCGATCGGATCGCCGTCGACCGACTCGGTGCCGCCGTAGGGACAGGCACTGATTTCGGTGCCTGTCCCTGAAACGAGCGCATCCTCGCGGATCCAGCCCGGATAGTCGTAAGCGGTCCGGATGCGGGCCCAGCCGTGGCGACGCTCCTCGACGGTGAGCGGCTCGCCAGCGAGCGCCTGGGTGACCTGCTCCGATGCGTCGTCCGGTTCCGCTCGAACGGGCGCCGCATCGGAGCGGCAGTTCAGGACTTCAGGCGTAACTAGGCAGCGGCCGTCTGCAGATCGCGCAGCGCGGCCAGCCGGGCAAGAGCCTGGCTCTCGAGCTGACGGACCCGCTCGCGGGTCAGGTCGAGCTCGTGCCCGATCGCCTCGAGCGTCCACGGCTCGCCCTCGAAACCGAAGCGAAGCTCCAGGATCCGGCGTTCCCGCTCCGGTAGAGCGTCGAGCGCGCGGCGGACTCCCTGCTTGCGCAGCGACTCCTCGGCCTCGTCGAACGGATCGGGCGCCTCGCGATCGGCGAAGAGATCGCCGAGCTCGCCCTCGTCGTCCGCGCCGACCGTCTGGTTCAGCGAGACCGACGCCTGGGCGGCACCCAGCGCTTCGTCGACGTGCTGCAGCGGCAGACCCGTCGCGTCGGCGAGCTCCTGCTTTGTCGCCTCGCGGCCCAACTCGACTTCGAGCCGGCGGGCGGCCCGGCCGAGCTTTTGCTGGCGCTCGACGACGTGCACGGGCACGCGAATCGTGCGCGCGTGGTTGGCGACGGCGCGCTGCACCGACTGGCGGATCCACCAGGTCGCGTAGGTCGAGAACTTGTAGCCACGGCGCCAGTCGAACTTCTCGACCGCGCGGTTCAGGCCGAGCGTTCCCTCCTGGATCAGGTCCAGGAACGGCACGCCGAGGCCCCGGTAGCCCTTCGCGATCGAAACGACCAGGCGGAGGTTCGACTCGATCATGCGGCGCTTCGCGGTCACGTCGCCGCGCTCGATCGCCTTCGCGAGCGTGACCTCCTCGGCGGCGGTCAGGAGCTTGTGGCGCCCGATGTCCGCGAGGAAGAGCTGCAGGCTGTCGGCCGACCCGACGAGAACCTGAGGCTGGGGCTCGGGAGCCTTCTCAGCCTTTTCGGCCTTCGCGTCGTTCTCCTCGACCGGCTGGCGAATCTCGAGGCCGATCGCCTC
>JALYLK010000240.1 GCA_030774275.1 Actinomycetota bacterium | reverse complement strand
GCCGAGCCTTAGATGCGGAGCCGGTTTCCGCTCAACCAGGGCGACAGGGGCGGCAGGACTCGAACCTGCAACCCCCGGTTTTGGAGACCGGTGCTCTGCCAATTGAGCTACGCCCCTCGGGGTTGCGCAAACGAGTCTATCGGCGGCCCTTCTAGCATCCGGGTGTGGCCCCTCCTCCGCAGCGGCGTGCCCTCGGCGCGCTCTTTCTGGTGTTGGCGCTGATGCTCGCCGGCGTAGCGACGGCCGCGGCCGATGCCGCCAGGCACGAGGCACGCCTGGCCGTGATCGCCTTCGCTGCCGGCGCGCTTGCCCTGTGGCTCGGTCTGCTTGCGTTTCGCGCTCTGAGGAACTCGCCGTCCTAGGTCGTATCCTCTGACCGTGGCCACGAAGCCCGACGACACCCTGTCGCTCTGGCAGGAGTACCGCAGGACCGGCGAGCAGAGCCTCCGCGAGCGGTTGATCCTCACGTATGCGCCGCTCGTCAAGTACGTCGCCGGGCGTGTCGGCAGCGGTCTGCCCAGCCACGTCGACGAGAGCGACCTCGTCCAGTACGGGCTGCTCGGGCTGATCGGGGCGATCGAACGCTACGACCCCGACCGCGACGTCAAGTTCGAGACGTATGCGATCGCGCGAATCAAGGGCTCGATCATCGACGAGTTGCGTGCGATGGACTGGGTTCCGCGTTCGGTGCGCTCTCGCGCGCGAGACATCGAGCGGGCGATCGGCGGTCTCGAAGCGAAGCTCGGACGGGCGCCGACCGACGACGAAGTCGCGAAGCAACTCGGCATGAGCGAGCAAGAGCTCGACGAGAGCCTGAGCGAGATCGGACGTTCGTCGATCGCCGCCCTCGACGAGCTCTGGACCGTTTCAGCCTCCGGGGGAGACAGGATCGCCCTGATCGACACGATCGAAGACACACAGGGACCCGAGCCTCAGTCCGCCCTGGCCGAGACCGAGATGAGGGAAGCCCTCGGAGAAGCGATCTCCCGGCTGCCCGAGCGCGAGAAGCTCGTCGTCACGCTCTACTACTACGAAGAGCTGACCCTCCGCGAGATCGGGGAGGTGCTCGGAGTGACGGAGTCCCGGGTCTCGCAGTTGCACACGAAGGCGATCCTGCGCCTCAAGGCGCGACTTGCGGGCTCGCCCACGCGCGATCCGCTCGAGCGCTAACCACCGCCTGTCGTTTACGTCTAATTCGAGCGATTCCGTACTAAACGGAGTAGTCTCGGCTGTGTGGAGAGGGGTTCTCACACCGGGACTGGGTCTAAAGAAAGGAAGGGGAAACTGTGAAGCATCGAGCACTGCTGATCGTGGCAGGGCTGGTCGGTGCAGGGACGCTCGCCGTGTCGCTTAGCGTCGCCGCGGCGGGAACATCGCGTCCCGCCGCTCCGGCCAAGGCTGCCGCTTACCCCGCGCCGAAGGTGCCGAATGCTGCGGCGATCAAGGCCAAGTATCACGGCCAGAAGATCACGTTCGTCGGCGACTCCGTCGGCAACGGTCACGTCCGTGACCTCGCACTCGCGAAGCGGTTCACGAAGGACACCGGCATCAAGGTGAATGTGGTGCCGCATCCGGCTGCGTCCGACCAGGCCTACTCGGATCTCGTCAGGAACTTCTCGCAGAAGTCGTCGTCGATCGACGTGGCGATGATCGACGTCGTGTGGCCGGGCGCGTTCGCGCCGTACCTCGTCGACCTGAAGCCGAAGCTCGGCAAGCAGTCGAAAATCCATGCGCCCGGCATCGTTGCGGCCGACACCGTCGGCGGGAAGCTCGTCGCGATGCCTTGGTTCGGGGACTTCGGGCTGCTGTACTACCGCACCGACTTGCTGACGAAGTATGGCTACAGCAAACCGCCGACGAGCTGGAGCCAGCTCTTCGCGATGGCGAAGAAAATCCAGACCGGCGAGCAGAAGTCGAACCCGAGCTTCTACGGCTTCGTCTTCCAGGGCAACGCCTACGAAGGGTTGACCTGCAACGCGCTCGAGTGGATCGCGTCAGCGGGCGGCGGCCACTACATCGACAACGGCAAGGCGTCGATCAACAACTCGAAGGCGCAGACGATTCTGGACGCCATGCGCACCCAGATCGGCAAGATCACGCCGCGTGGCGTGACCTCCTATCAGGAGGATCAGACCGAGCACGCCTTCGACAATGGTGACGCCGCGTTCGCCCGCAACTGGCCGTACCAGTACGGGATCGGCGCCACCGCCGGCTCGAAGGTGAAGGGGAAGTTCAGCGTCGCCCCGCTGCCGCACGGCGCGAACGGCAAGTCCGTCGCCACCGTCGGCGGCTGGCAGCTTGCGGTGTCCAAGTACTCGAAGCACAAGGACGCCACGATCGAGTTCGTCCGTTACATGACGAGCAAGCCGGTCGAGAAGTTCGACGCGATCACCAACTCGAACGTCCCGACGATCCCGTCGCTGGCGAAGGATAAGCAGGTCTACAAGACCAACCCATACCTGAAGCCCGCGACAGCGAGCGTCGCGCGCGTCGCGCGGCCGTCGAAGTTCCTGAAGACGCATTACAACGAGGCGTCGAAGGCGATCTTCCAGGGGATCAACCAGATCCTCAACGGGACCCCTGCAAAGAGCGTCCTTCCTGCACTTCAGTCGAAGCTGAACACGATCCTCAAGGAGAAGTAGTCCACACGACCAGGTAAGGCGAGGGAGGGTGACACCTGTCATCCTCCCTCGATCCTTCCGTGAGTTCGGTAGCCACTCCCGCACCCGTTCCCGGTCGCCGCCGTCGCAGGACGAAGCTCCAGCGCCGCCAGAGCCGTCTCGCCTGGCTACTCCTCGTCCCGGCGCTTGCGGTCGTTGCCTTCATCGCGATCTACCCCCTCGGCAAGACCGTCTACCAGAGCTTCACGAACCAGGAGTTTCTCGCCGGGATAACGCCGACGAAATGGGTCGGCCTGGAGAACTACCGGACGCTCTGGCACGACACGCTCTTCCGCAACTCGGTCATCGAGACGGTCAAGTTCACCCTGATCACCGTCTCATTCGAGTTCGTTCTGGGACTGGTCATTGCCTTGGTCGTCAACTCGAGCTTCAAGGGACGCGGCCTCATGCGCGCCGTCATGCTCGTGCCGTGGGCGATCCCAACGGTCGTCGCGGCGAAGATGTGGCAGTGGATGCTCGACGACGTCTTCGGTGTCGTCAACGACATCGGCGTCCGCACCGGGATCCTCTCGCATCCGCACGCCTGGATCTCCGATCCGGCCACCGCCCTGGCCTCCGTCTGCGCGGTCGATATCTGGAAGACGACGCCGTTCGTCGCTCTCCTGTTGCTCGCGGGACTACAGGTGATCCCCCGTGACCTTTACGAGGCGGCCGACGTCGACGGAGCCGGCCCGGTGCAGCAGTTCTTCCGGATCACGCTGCCGCTCCTAAGACCGGCGATTCTGGTCGTGCTGATCTTTCGGACGCTCGACGCCTTGCGCGTCTTCGACGTCTTCTACGTGTTCTTCGGGCAGAGGCCCGACACGCAGACGATGGCCATCTACAACCAGAGCACGATTGTCGGCGACGGGCACGTCGGCTACGGCGCGGCGATCAGCGTTGCAATCTTCCTGATCATCTCGCTGTTTGTCGTCATCTACGTGACCTTCGTGCGGGTGACCGACGAGTGAGCACCGCGGCCGAGGCGGCGCGAGCACCAACGCGGCCGACGAGCCGGGCGTACTGGCTGCGGCGGAGCCCGGTCGGCCGCTTCATCAAGCGGCTGGCCTTCTGGCTTCTGATCGCCGCCATCTTCATCTACGCGCTCTTCCCGTTCTACTGGGCCGTGCGCTCGGCCTTTACGCCCCCCAGCGAGCTGTTCAACACACCGATCCAGTACTTCCCGACCCACCCGACGCTGGCGAACTTCCGTGACGCGCTGAACACGGACTTCTTCCGACGGGCGCTGCTGAACTCGACGATCGTCGCCGGCTCGGTGACGCTGATCTCGCTGCTGATCGGATCGCTGGCGGCGTACGCGCTCGGACGCTTCCGTTTCCGCGGCCGCTCCGCGGTGCTCTACCTGATGCTCTCCATGACGATCTTCCCGCAGATCGCGATCCTCGGCGCGCTCTACACGATGATCAGCAACTTCCACCTCTACAACACGCTGGGCGCGCTGATCCTGACATATCTGATCTTCACGCTGCCGTTCACGGTCTGGGTGCTGACAACCTTCATGCGCGGCCTACCCGGCGATCTGGAGGAAGCGGCGTACGTTGACGGCGCCACGCCGATTCAGGTCTTCTACAAGGTGCTGCTGCCGCTGATCGCGCCGGGACTGGTCACGACCGGTCTCCTCGCGTTCATTGCCGCATGGAACGAGTACCTCTACGCGGTCTCGTTCATCCAGACGCCGCAGAACTACACCGTCCCGCTCGCGATCACCTCCTTCGTCGGCAAGTCCGGACAGGCCTTCCAGGTCCCGTGGGGATCGATCATGGCTGCGACTGTGATCGTGACTCTGCCCCTGATCGCGGCGACGCTCGTTCTCCAGCGGCGGATCCTCGCAGGGCTAACCGCCGGGGCGGTCAAGGGTTAGGGCGTGATTGCTCCCTTCGACCGGGTTTAGCGGCCGCGCCGCACAGGTCGGCACGGCCTTTTAGACGGCGTCGCAAGCGACGCCTCGCGCCGGGGCGGTCAAGGGCTAAATAGCTTCCCGTGTTTCCGGGTCGAAGAAGTAGAGGCGGCTCGTGTCGACGGCGAGCTCGATCTTGCCGCCCACGGCGATGCGCGTCCGTGGGTTGACCCGGGCGACGAGCCGCGCCACGCCTTCAGTATCGCCATCTTCGTCGTCTCGGCCGAAGTAGATGTCGGCGTCGCCCTCGGCAGCTTCCGCGGTGACCGCGCTGGAGATGATGCGGGTGGTCTCGACCGAGAAGTAGACGAGTACTTCGGAGCCGAGCGGCTCGGTCAAATCGGCGACCGCCTCGATGCGGCGGTCGGGAGGGGCGTCGGATTCAAGGGTTGCGTCCTCGAAGTCTTCCGGGCGGATGCCGAGCATGACCGTGCGGCCGACGTAGTCGGCAAGGCCCGAGCGGTTCCGCGCGAGCTGGTCGTCGACCGCCAGCTTGTAATCGCCGAAGGCAACCGTGAGGTCGCCGTTGCTCCGGTCGAGCTGGGCATGGACGAGGTTGATTGACGGCGAACCGATAAAACCGG
>JALYLK010000239.1 GCA_030774275.1 Actinomycetota bacterium | reverse complement strand
TCCCAGGTCGTCGTCCTGCCCGCGAGATAATTCTCTGGCGCCCCGGCCAGAATCGCTTCGAAGGCTGCAACCACGGCTATGTCAAACTGGGAGCCAACCGCTTGTGCGACGCGTAGCCGTGCCACTTGCGAAGCCATGGCGTCCCTGTATGGGCGATCTGAGGTCATTGCGTCGTACGCGTCGGCGACAGCAAGGATCCGAGAAATGACCGGGATCTCCTCCCCAAGCAGGCCGTCGGGGTAACCATTTCCGTCAACGCGCTCGTGATGATGCCGAACGATTCGCGCAATCTCAGCATAATTTTCGACCTTCGCCAAAATCCGCTCGCCAATAGCGGGATGCTGTTCCATTTCACGCCTCTCTGCGAGAGTAAGAGGGCCAGGTTTCTCAAGCAGCCCAGGTGGTAGCCCTACCTTCCCAATGTCATGTACGAGTCCGCAGAGGTGAGCAAGTTGTTGTTGCTCCGCGCTCATACCGAGCCGCTCCGCGATATCTCGGGCGTAAACGGCTACTGCAGCGGAGTGTCCGGCGGTGTAACGGTCGCGCTCATCGAGGGTCGCCACAAGCGCTGAAGCGAAAGACAAATTCGCGGCCTCCAGCTGACGGTTAGCGTCTTCGAGCGCGCGAGCCGAATCACGTTGCTCCTGGTACATCTGAATAAGACGCTGGAAAGCAAGCGCGGGAATGAGGAACCCCGCGGCGAACCAGAAGGAATACCGCGCGTATCCATACGCGAGTACGGCCACGATCGGGATATAGAGGGGCAACGCGAGCGCCGCGAGGGGAAGAAAGAGACGAAGAAGCTCGATCGCACTGCCTGCTCGTCGAACAAGCAGAGTGCCGAGATTGAACAGTGTGTCAACCGCGAACAGAGCAACGCCTGCAGCGACCGTGGCGAGTGCCAGCCGACCAAATGATCCGGTCCCAATCGGGGCGATGGCGATGGCGGCAAATCCACTCGCGGCGCCCGTGAGTGCCCTGGCCGGCGTGTAAACGGCCCACTTAAGCATCGGGGGGCGGGCATCGCAAAGACTGGCTCCTCCCGCGACAAGAAAGGCAGGGAGCGGCCCGTAAGCCACGGCAACAAAGACGAAGGGCAAGAACGACGCCGACATTTCGACCCGCGAGGTCACACGGACGGATTGTCGCTCAGCGACTCCGCCAACTCCTGCGAGCACAAGCACCTGCCACCAAGGAGGGAGGGCTGCTCCCTTGTCAATCAGCAGCCACGCCGTAGCTGTTGCGAACGCCGTCAGAGTGGCTAGCCAAACGAGAACTCGCGCATTTTCCTCAGCAAATGTCTGGCAAGAGTTTGCGAATCTCTTGAATCTCCCCCAAAAGGGGTATACGATGGCGTCGCCGTTAGTCCCCTCCAAGAGGAGAGCCATCGTGGCACGTTTTCGTGGTTCGCTCATTGACTCGCTCGCATCTGTTGTGCGTGTCGTGGGCTGCAACAAGACCTGGTAGAGCCCGCGTAGCTTCCGTTTTCCACAACTTGCTGACATCCCCCTGTTGAGGGATATCCACAAGCTCTGTGGAAAGCGCCGCAGGAAACTACGTATCCCCGCCTAACTCAGCGGGTTCGGTTTACGCTGGCTTTACGCAATCAGGCCGCGGCGGAAGCCGACGGCTACAGCGTGTGCGCGCGAGCGCGCCTGGAGTTTTGCCAGCAGATGGCGAACGTGGGACTTCACAGTCTCCTCCGAGAGGTAGAGCTTCTCGCCGATTTCTCGGTTAACCAGGCCGTCTGAGATGAGCTGGAGTACCTCGAGCTCGCGGCCGGTCGGCTCCTGCTCCAGCTCCTGGAGCGGGCCGGCAAAGGGAATCACCTCTGCGCCGTTGCTCCCGCGCTTCTGGGCGACTGCCTCGAACCGGCGCGAATGGTCTCGGTAGCGGTTCAGGATCTCGTTGCGCTCGGCAGCGTCCACGATTGGGCTATCGGCCGCGTCGCCGTGCCGCTTTAGCACTTTGAGTTAACTCGTTTGAGGGGTACCCGGAGCACAAAAGCCGCTTGGCAAGCGGCTTTTGGCCGCTATGTGGGCGGCGGCTCGGGGGCCGGCGCGACGATGCCGGGATCGAAGACCGGGGTGAGCTCGTGCCGCTTGATGTGGCCAGCCTTGATCTCCTCGGCCCAGTGACAGGCGACCTCGTGGCCGTCGGCGAGGGTTCGAAGCAGCGGCACATCGTCCCGGCAGCGCGTCGGCTGCACGTACGGGCAGCGCGTGTGGAAGCGGCAAGCGGGAGGCGGGTTCGCCGGGCTGGGTACGTCGCCGGCGAGCAGAATCGATTCCCGTTGCCTCTCGACGACCGGATCCGGAATCGGCACGGCCGAGAGCAGCGAGATCGTGTAGGGGTGGAGCGGGTTGTCGTAGAGCTCGCCGGCCAGCGAGACCTCCATCACGCTGCCGAGATACATGACCGCGATCCGGTCGGAGATGTGGCGGACGACGGCGAGGTCGTGGGCGATGAAGAGATAGGTGAGCGCGAACTCCTCCTGGAGCCGCTCGAACAGGTTGATCATCTGCGCCTGGATCGAGACATCGAGGGCGGAGACGGGCTCGTCGGCGACGATGAAGTCCGGGTTGACAGCGAGCGCCCTGGCGAGGCCGATCCGCTGGCGCTGCCCGCCGGAGAACTCGTGCGGGTAGCGATTGGCCGCATCGGCGGGCAGGCCGACCGTGCGCAGAAGCTCGCGCACCTGGCCGGCGGCCTCGCTCCGGCTGGCCAGGCCGTGTGTGCGCAGCGGCTCGCCGACGGTCCGGCCGACGCTGTGCCGCGGGTTCAATGAGGCGAAAGGATCCTGGAAGACCATCTGCATACGGCGGCGCAGCGGCCGCAGTTCTCCCTCGCTGAGGTTGGTGATGTCGCGTCCGTCGAAGACGATGCGCCCGGCCGTCGGGTCGTAGAGACGCAGGATCGTCCGGCCAACTGTCGACTTGCCACAACCGGACTCGCCGACGAGGCCGAGTGTCTCCCCGCGGCGGATCGTCAGCGAGACGTCGTCGACGGCGCGAACGTCACCCACGTGGCGGTCGAGCAGGACGCCACTCTTGATCGGGAAGTAGAGCTTGAGGTTCTCGAGCTCGACGAGTGGGCCGGCGCCGTTGCCGGTCGGTTGCGTGTTCACGCCGTCGCGACCACGCGCGTGCGCTCCCACTCCTCCGCGGGAACGGGGTTGAAGCACGCGAGCTTGTGCCCGGGCTCGATCTCGACGAGCGGCGGCACCTCCTGCCGTGAGAGCTCGACCTCGAAGCGGCAGCGGGGTTGAAACGGGCAGGCGCTCGGCGGCTTCAGCATGTCTCGCGGAGCGCCCTCGATCGGCTGGAGCTTCGCCTTGCGGGGGGCGTCGAGTCGCGGGACGCTCTGAAGCAGGCCGAGCGTGTACGGGTGGCGGGGCGTTGCGAAGAGCTGCTCGGCCGAGCCGGTCTCCATGAACATGCCGGCGTACATCACGTTCACGCGCTCGCACATGCCGGCGACGACGCCGAGGTCGTGCGTGATCAGGACCAGCGCCGTGTCCTCCTCGGCGACGAGCTCGCGCAGCAAAGTGAGGATCTGCGCCTGAATCGTCACGTCAAGCGCCGTCGTCGGCTCGTCGGCAATCAGCAGCTTCGGTTTGCAGGCGAGCGCCATCGCGATCATCGCGCGCTGCCGCATCCCGCCCGAGAACTGGTGTGGGTAGTCGGACAGGCGCGCCTTCGGGCTCGGAATGCCGACCCGCTCGAGCAGCTCGCCCGCTCGGGCGGTCGCCTCCTTGCGACCCATTCCGAAGTGCGTCTCGAGCGGCTCCCGGATCTGACGGCCGATCGTCAGAACCGGGTTCAAGCTCGTCATCGGGTCCTGGAAGATCATCGCGATGTGCCGGCCGCGCAGCTTGCGGAGCTCCCGGTCGCTCAGCTTGAGCAGGTCACGTCCGTCCATCCGCGCCGTGCCGGTGCGAACACGCCCCGCCCGCGGCAGCAAGCCAAGTAGGGCCAGCGCGGTGACGCTCTTGCCGCAGCCCGACTCGCCGACGATCCCGAGGGTTTCCCCCGCGGCGACCTCGAACGAGATCCCGTTGACCGCGTGGACGGTGCCGCTCCCCGTCCAGAACTGGACGCGCAAATCGTCGACGGCCAGCAGCGGCTCGCCTTGGCTTGCCCGAGCAGCGTTCAAACGACGCCGCCTTTACCGGCCGGGTCGGCCACCTCGCGCCTAGGCCTGCGCAGGCTCAGGAACCAGAAGGGGCTGCGCTCGCGGAAGCGCCCTGTCCGGCCGCGCAGCTTCGGGTCGAGCGCCTCGCGCAGGCCGTCGCCGATCAGGTTGAAGCCGAGCACGGAGAGCACGATCGCAACGCCGGGGACAATCGCGAGCCAGGGCGCCGTCTGCAGGTAGTCGTTCACGTCACTGAGCATCGTCCCCCACTCCGGCGTGGCCGGGTCCTGCGGCCCAAGCCCGAGGAAGCCGAGGCCCGCGACGTCTATGATCGCGGTCGCCATCGCCAACGTCCCCTGGACGATCACCGGCGAGATTGCGTTCGGGAGGATGTGCGAGAAGAGAATCGCGGGGCGGCGCACCCCGACCGATCGCGCGGCCAGGACGAAGTCGTTTTCACGTTGGGCGAGGATCGAGCCGCGGAGAAGCCGGGCGAAGATCGGAATGTTGACGACCCCGACCGCGATCATGATCTGGTAGAGCCCCGGCCCGAGGGCCGCGACGATGCCGATCGCGAAGAGCA
>JALYLK010000238.1 GCA_030774275.1 Actinomycetota bacterium | reverse complement strand
CGATCACCAGACGGACGGCGTCGAGCTGGGCGGCCAGGGCGCTGGCCTGGAAGGGCGCGAGCTCCTCCGGTGTCGGCGCGGTCTGTCCCCGCGTCCAGTCCGCACGCACCTCGATCTCGTTGAGGCCGGCGAGGAGCGCGAGATCCATCCGCGTCTTTGCGAGCACGGCGTCCGGAACGAGGCTCGCGGATTCGGAGGCGCCCACGGCGAGCGTTCGCGTGGTGGCCTGGGAGGGGGCGGCTGTCGCGAGCGCCGCGAGCGTGACGCCAAGGGCGGCGATTCTGCGGATGGGCGGCATCAGCAAGGGGCATCGGCCGCTCCCCTCCGCTTCTCGACACCCGAAGGGCTAGTCCTTTTGGACGAAGACCTTGCTGCCGGTGCAGCGCGTCAGGCGCGCGGCTCGCGCCGACGCCGCGGCGAGCCGGAAATCGGGCAGGCTCGCCTTCGGCTTCTGGTCGGCGTAGTACAGGCCGGACTGCCAGCCCGCGAGATCGGCCTCGTCGAAGGTGTGGAAGACGAAGAAGCCTTTCACCGTCGGCTGGCACGCCGCCAGCTCGAGCGCCTCGCGGTAGTAGCGCGCCTGCGTCTGTGGGTCGACCGCATCGGCGGCCGACGGCGAGTTTAGGTCCCTATACGCGTGGCGGTGCTCCGCGGGGATGCGGGTCTGGACACCGAACTCGGTGTAGTAGATCGGCAGTCCCCGCCCCCGCTGCCTCGTACCCGCGAAGGCATGGGTCAACAACGCTGCCAGCTTGGGGTAGTCAGCGATCGTGATCGTCGTCGACGCCGCATGAGTGTCCATCGGCGAGAGCTCCGAGGTCCGCATGTACGGGTGCATCGAGAACGCGTCCATGATCGGCCTCGACCGGCCGCTCTTCTTGTAGGCGGCGCCGAGGTCCTCGATGAACCGGGTGGGCGAGTGGGTGGCTCGTTTCAGCCCCGGTCGGTCCGAGCCGCGGGGGGCGAGCGCACCGCCGATCACCTGGATCTGGGGCGAGACGGCCTTCAGTGCGTCGTAGGTCCTCGCCAGGAGGTCGAGATAGGCCGTGGCCGCGACGTCGCTGCCACCGCGCCCGAACTGTGGCAGCCAGAACGTGTTCAGGTTCGGCTCGTTCCCGACGACGATGTCTCGGATCTGCGGAAACGCCCGGGCCAGCGCCGCCGTGTAGGCCGCGAAGTGCCGGCGTGCCGCAACGGTTCTTGGGGTGTTGCCGCTGAGGCCGTGCCAGACGAAGACGAACACGCGCATTCCCACCGCATCCGCGCCTTTGACGACGTTGTCAAGCGCGAGGCGCTCCACGGCCGACGGCGCTTTCGCTCCCGGCTCCCACATGCTCGAGACCAGGACCGCGTCGAAGCCCGCATCGTGGGAGACCTTGATCAACGAGGCCGCGGTGACCGGGTCGGCCTGCTTCAGAGCGTCGTCGACGGTCGCGACCAGCAGCGGGTGGCCCAAGCGCGTCGGCGGCGCCGTGGTGCCGATGATCGTGCCGCCCCAGAGCGAGAACCAGATCACGATCACCGCGGCCGCCGCCCCGAGCACTGCGACGACAGGGCCCTTCCATCTCACGGGCGCGCACCTTAGTGGTCTGGTTGGGCCACCGGCTGCATCTACGCTTGCAACCCGTGGAGAAACGGCTCGAAGACCAGCTCAAACGGTTGCCGGCGAAGCCCGGTGTCTACATCTTTCATGACAGCCGCAGCCAGGTTCTCTACGTCGGGAAAGCCAAGTCGCTGAGGCCGCGCGTACGCAGCTATTTCCAGGCCTCCGCGGACGTCAGGCACGCGATCGCGCAGTTGCCCGAACGCGTCGCCGACATCGAAGTGATCGTCACCGGCAGTGAGGTGGAGGCCTTGCATCTGGAGCAGAACCTGGTCAAGCGGCACCGACCGCCGTTCAACGTCCGGCTCCGCGACGACAAGTCGTTCCCGTACATCGCCGTCACGGTCGGGGACGACTTCCCGCGAGTCATGTTTACGCGCGAGCGGCATCGCCGCGGCGTCACCTACTTCGGGCCGTACGCGAACGCGAAGAAGGTGCGCGAGACGCTCGATGTCCTCAATCGCGTCTTCCAGTACCGGCCCTGCGAGGGTCCGAAGCCGGGCCGGCACTCGGGAATCCCCTGCCTCGATTACCACATCGAGCGCTGCCACGCACCCTGCGTCGACTACATCTCGAAGGAGGCCTACGCCGAGATCATCGACGGGGTGATCAACTTCCTCTCCGGCGACACGCGCACCATCGAGCGCGAGCTCGAGCAGAAGATGCACGACGCCGCCGAGGGCGAACGCTTCGAAGAGGCGGCGCGCTACCGCAACCGGCTGTTCGCGATCCGCCGGCTCAGCGAGCGGCAGGCGGTCGAGAAGCGCAGCGTCGGCGACGTCGACGTGATCGGGCTCGCGGTCGACGGCGACAAGGCCGCCGTGCAGATCTTCCCGCTTCGCGGCGGCAAGATGATCGACCGTTACGGCTTCCATCTCGAGAACGTCGAGGGCCAGGACACCTCGGCCTTGCTGGAAGCTTTCTCTCTCGAGTACTACGGTTCGGCGCCGTCCGTCCCGCCGCAGATCGTGGTGCCCCGGGACGCCGGCGACGTCTCTGCGCTCGAGGAGTTCCTGAGCGAGCGCCGCGGCTCCCGCGTCGAGGTGCGGGCTGCCGAGCGCGGCGAGAAGCGGCGGCTGCAGGAGCTCGCGACGCAGAACGCGCGGCTCGCCCTCGACTCCGAGAGCTACCAGACCGAGCAGAAGCGGCTGCGGCGGGTCGAGGCGCTCGAGGAGCTGCGCGAGGCGCTGAACCTCGAAAGCCTGCCGCTGCGGATCGAGTGCTTCGACATCTCGAACATCCAGGCCTCGGAGCCGGTCGGCTCGATGGTCGTCTTCCAGGATGCGACGCCCAAGAAGGCCCACTACCGCAAGTTCGCGGTGCGCGGACTCGACGGCCAGGACGACTTTGCGGCGATGGCGCAGGTGATCGAGCGGCGTTTCGCGCGGATGAGCGCCCCCGACGACGAGGAATATGACGACGGCTTCGCGGCAGTGCCGAACCTGGTCGTGATCGACGGCGGGAAGGGCCAGCTCTCGGCCGCCCTGGCCGCGATGCAGCACTTCGACCTGCCCCGGGTGGCAGTGATCTCGCTGGCGAAGCGGGTCGAGGAGATCTACCTGCCGGGCCAGCCTGATCCCGTCCGGCTCGATCCCCACTCGCCCGGGCTTCAGCTCCTGCAGCGGATCCGCGACGAAGCCCACCGCTTCGCGATCGGCTTCCACCGTCAGCGCCGCGCGGCGGCTGCACGGGGGTCGATCTTCGACACGCTCGAGGGCGTCGGCCCGGCGCGCCGCCGCGCGCTGCTGCGTCATTTCGGGTCGTCCGAGCGCGTACTCGCGGCGTCTCAAGAGGAGCTCGAGGGCGTGCCCGGCGTGCCCGCTAAGACGGCCCGCTCGATCTATGCCCAGCTGCACAAAGCAGGCCGCGCTTAGGCCAATCCGCGCGGGCCAGGTTGCGGGTAGCTTTCGAGCAACCGCTACGAGGGAGGGCACAATGGCTGAGCCCGTGGTCGTATCGATCATGGAGTTCTCCGGCAATCCGGAGGAGATCGGGCAGAAGATGTCAGGCGTCGAGGAGATCGCAGGCCGTAAAGCGGCCGAGTACGGCGGCATCTCGTCGACGATCGTCAAGACCGACGACGGTGTGATGATCATCAACCTCTGGGACAGCGCGGAGGGCCGCCACCGGATGGCCGAGGATCCGGAGATCCGCCAGGCGATCCAGGACGCGGGGATGCCCGCTCCGAACGCCAAGGGCTACGAGGTGATCAAGCACAGCACGCCTCAGCACGTCACCGCCTAGAGCCCCTTTCATAAGGCGGCTTAGTGCTTCATTGTGGAAGGGGCTCCAAGCTCGCGCGTCGCCTCGACCGGCGTAGGCATCGTTCGTCGCGCCGGCCGGGCGGCCGCTATTGCTCTGCGACGGCGTCGCGGTCCGAGGCGACCTGCCGCCGCCAGTGCAGGGTTCGCAGGATCACCAGGATCGCACCGAAGCCGAGCAGGGCGTTGAAGACGATCAGCGCTACGCGCATGCCCACGCTGAAGCTGAGGAGCGTCGTTCTGCCAGCCTTGCCTGCGAAGGTGTAGAGCAAGAGCGCCTGCTCTGTGCCGATCCCCGAAGGGCTGATCGGAAACAGCACGGCGAGGCTCTGCGTCGCCTGGACGAGGATCGCGTTGTGCAGCGTCGCGGGCACATGGAAGGCGCGCAGGAAGAAGTAGATCGCGGTCAGCCGCAGGCACCAGTCGGCCGCCTGCCAGAGCGCCACGCGGCGAAGATAGCTCGCCTTGTCGGAGAAGACTCTGAAGCCGAGCCCGACGCGGTGCCAGAAGCCGACGAGCTGGTCCGCGAACCACAGGACCAGCAGTAACGCGGCAAGCAGGATCCCGCCGAGCGCGATCAGGGTCACCCGGATATGCGCAAAGAACCAGCGGAAGTCGAACGCTTTCAGGTGCGCGAGCACGGAGCTTCCGGGGAGCTCGCCGGTCGAGAGGGCGTAGACGATGAAGCACGAAGCGACGACCGAGTCGAACAGGGTCAGTGCGATCAGCGTCGCGCCGAGGGTCGGGTAGGTCGAGCCTTCGACGCGTCGTTTGACGATGAACAGCCCGACCGCGTCGCCCCCGCGAGCCGGGACGACCGCGTTGACGCCCACACGGGCGAGCATTGCGCCCCAGATCGAGCGCCAGCGCACGACCGAACCCGGGTACGAGGCGGCGACGATGTTCCTCCAGGCCCGGCTGACACACCCGACCTTGACGAACTGGCAGACAAGCGCGATCCCGAGCGCGGTCCAGCCGACGTCGGCCAGATGCTCGAAGAAGACGCGGATGTCGTGAAGAACCGCGCCCACAGACTGGGCTCAGGCCGTTAGTGCCGGTCGGGCGGCCCGGAGCCGTCGCTGCCCGCGCCGTCCTCCGCCATGTACGGGTAGCGGTAGTCCTTGGGCGGCACGAAGGTCTCCTTGATCGTGCGAGGCGAGACCCAGCGGATCAGGTTCCACATCGAGCCGGCCTTGTCGTTGGTGCCCGAGGCGCGCGAACCTCCGAACGGCTGCTGGCCGACGACCGCCCCCGTGGGCTTGTCGTTGACGTAGAAGTTGCCGGCGGCGTACTCGAGCTTCTCGTTCGCGTCCTCGATCGCGGAACGGTCGCGCGCGAAGACAGCGCCCGTGAGCCCATACGGCGCCGTGCGGTCGACCAGCTCGAGCGTGTCGTCCCACTCTTTCTCCGGATAGACGTACGCGGTGACAACGGGGCCGAAGAGCTCCTCTCGCATCGTGCGGAACTCCGGGTCCTCCGTCTCGATCACCGTTGGTTCGACGAAGAAACCTTCCTCGTCCTCGATCCCGCCGCCGACGACCACCTTCGCCTTGGCTGCCGCCTTCGCCTCCTCGATCGCCTCGCGCTGGGTCTTCAACGCGCTCGCGTCGATGACGGCGCCCATGAAGTTGGAGAAGTCGCTGATGTCGCCCATCTTCAGCTCCTTGACCTCGTCGGCGAGCCGCTCGCGCAGCGCCGGCCAGAGGTTCGAGGGTGCGTAGACGCGCGAGGCGGCGGAGCACTTCTGTCCTTGGTATTCGAACGAGCCGCGGACGATCGCGGTCGCAACGGCGTCGACGTCAGCGGAGGGGTGGGCGACGATGAAGTCCTTGCCGCCGGTCTCGCCGACAATCCGCGGGTAGTTGCGGTACTCGCCGACCTTCGAGCCGACCGTCTTCCACATCGAGTTGAAGACGCCCGTCGAGCCGGTGAAGTGGATCCCGGCGAGCTCGGGGCTCGCCAGCGCGGCGTCGCCGATCTTGGCACCGGGCCCGTAGACCAGGTTGATCACCCCGTCCGGGAGGCCGGCCTCCTGGAGCAAGCGCATCACGAAGTAGGCGGAGAAGGCTGCGGTCGAGGCGGGTTTCCAGACGACGGTGTTGCCCATTAGCGCCGGAGCACTCGGCAGGTTGCCCGAGATCGCCGTGAAGTTGAACGGCGTGACCGCGAAGACGAAGCCCTCGAGCGGCCGGTACTCCAAGCGGTTCCAGGTGCCCGGCGCCGAATTCGGCTGCTCCTTGTAAATGCGCGTCATGAACTCGACGTTGAAGCGGAAGAAATCGGTCAGCTCGCAGGCGGCGTCGATCTCCGCTTGGTGGGCCGTCTTCGACTGGCCGAGCATCGTCGCGGCATTGAGTGTCGCGCGCCAGGGGCCGGCCAGCAGTTCGGCGGCGCGGAGGAAGATCGCGGCGCGGTCCTCCCAGGGCATGCGGGCCCAGTCGTGGCGCGCCTCCCGGGCGGCGGCGATCGCCTGGTCGACTTCGGCCGGTCCGCCCGAGTGCACTTCGGCGAGCACGTGGCTCTTGCGGTGCGGCATCACGGACTCGAACGTCTCGGCCGTCTTGACGTCCTTGCCGCCGATCACGAGCGGGATCTCGATCCGGTCTCGCTCGAGCTCGCGCAACCGCGCCTGCAGCTCGGCGCGCTCCGGCGAGCCCGGCGCGTAGTCCTTCACCGGCTCGTTGCGCGGCTTCGGTGGCAGTGCGATTGCGGGGCGGCTCATCTCGGGAGATTCTACGGCGTCGCCTGTCGGCGTCGCTTGTCGATGCCGCCCAAAAGGTCGGGTCGGCTTTGCCGGCCCGGCCGTCTAAACCCGGCCTGGGCCGACACGACGCTGCGCCGCGAATAACGCCATCAGGAGCGATACGTTAGGGCCGTGGCCGCGAGCGTTCGCTACGAGGTCGAAGGCTGGGGAGTGGGGGAGCTCTGGCTCGACGGAGAGACGCTGCTCTGGCACGAGCTGCCATCAGGGTCCGCTACTGAAGGCGGTGACGACCCCCCAAGCGAGCTCGCCGTCAGGCTGCGCTCGTACTTCACGGGGGCGCGCGACTCGTTCGCCGACGTCAAGATCGACCTTGACGGCTACACGGCCTTCCAGCGCGTCGTCGTCGAGACACTGCGCAACGTTCCTTGGGGCGAGGTCGTCACCTACGGCGAGCTTGCGGCGCTCTCCGGCCGCCCGAACGCCCAGCGCGCCGCCGGCTCAGTCTGCGCGAGCAACCAGTTCCCCCTCGTCGTCCCGTGCCACCGCGTGGTCGCCGCGAACGGGATCGGTCGCTACGGCGCCAGCGGCGTCGGATACAAGCGCCGGCTGCTGGAGCTCGAAGGTGTCACTCTCTGACGACGTCCGCAACGAGCTCGCGGCGATCGCGCCTCCACGGGAATGTGACCGCGAGGCCGAGCTCTCGGCTCTCTTTCACTCCGCGGGTCGATGGCACATGCGTGGCGGGGAGGTGTCGGTTCACCTCGACCTGTCGAGCTCGGCGGTTGCGCGGCGTGCGTTCAGTCTGCTTCGCTCGTTCGGCGTCGACTCGGAGATCCGGACCTACCGGCGTAGCTCCTTCGACCGTGCGACGCGGTACCAGTTGCACGTGGAGGGAACGCCGCACGCGCTCGGCGTTCTCAAGGAGTGTGGCGTGCTGGGCGCGCGGCTGCAGCCGCTCGCCCGGCCCCCGAAACGGATCGTTGGTCGCGGCTGCTGCCGCGCCGCCTACCTGAGGGGGTCCCTGCTGGCGGCCGGCTCGGTCTCGGCGCCCCCGTCGCCTCACCTCGAGGTCAGGACCGAGACCAGGGAGGCAGCGCAGTTTCTCTCGGAAGCCGTCGCCCAGGAGGGCGTCGCCTTGAGCGTGCTGGAGCGTCGGGATCACGCGGTGGCCTACGCGAAGGGCCTCGAACGGATCGCCGAGGCCCTCGCTCTCGCCGGGGCGAGCGACGCCGCGCTGGCACTCGACGAGGGTGCAGTGGTGGGGGAGACGAAGGCCCGTGCCAACCGCCTCGCGAATGCCGACCACGCGAATCTCGTTCGGACGAGCCGGGCAGCCCACGCGCAGCTGGAGGCGCTTCGTCGGCTCGAGCGCGATCGCAGCCTCGACGAGCTTCCTTCGCGTTTACGGGAGGCGGCCGAGCTGAGGCTTCTTCACCCCTCGCTTCCGTTGCGAGAACTCGCGCTCAAGTGCCGGCCAGCAGCGACCAAGGCGGCCGTTCACCGGCGCTTGCAAAAGCTGATCAGGATGGCCGAAACCTAGGCTGGAACATGTCCTCGTATGGCTTTCCGAACAGTTGAAACGACCCCCGATGATTAGTTAATACTTCCTAGAGGCGGGTTCGCGCTCGTCCGGTGATGGATTCAGACCCCGTCCGTCGCCAAGGTCCGGAGCGCGACAATTGCGGAGGGGGAGGTCGTCCTCGGAGCTTCCCCTCCGGCCCGCCGTTCCCGATCGAAGTCCGGCTTCGGCTGCGCCGAAGCCATGACGACTTCGATCGGATCATGTGCATGGTTGAAGGCTGGCAACCGAGCCGAGCAAAGCCCGGCTCGGTGACGAGTCGTTAGATTCCGTTTCGACAAACTAGGGAGAAGAGAAATGGCCAAGGCGAGAGTTGGGATTAACGGGTTTGGGCGGATTGGGCGCAACTTTTTTCGGGCTCACTTGCGGCGCGGTGGGGACTTCGAGGTCGTCGCTGCGAACGATCTTGGGGACGCCAAGACGATGGCTCATCTGCTCAAGCACGACTCCGTGCTAGGGCGGCTCGACGAGGACGTCGAGGTCGGCGAGGGCAAGATCACCGTAGGAGGCAACGATCTTCTGCTTCTCTCCGAGCGGGATCCCAAGGATCTTCCCTGGCGCGATCTGAACGTCGACATCGTTCTCGAGTCGACGGGGCTCTTCACCGACCGCGAGGGTGCCTCGGGGCACCTCGACGCCGGGGCGGCGAAGGTGGTCATCTCGGCGCCCGCGACCGATCCTGATGTGACCGTTGTCCTTGGCGTCAACGACGACGACTACGACCCCGAGACGCACCGGATCATCTCCAACGCCTCCTGCACGACCAACTGTGTGGCGCCGATGGCGAAGGTGCTCCACGACGCGCTGACGATCGAGCAAGGATTCATGACGACGATCCATGCCTACACGGCGGACCAGCGCCTGCAGGACCTGCCGCACTCGGATCTCCGTCGTGCCCGTGCAGCCGCGCTGAACCTGATCCCGACCTCGACGGGCGCCGCGCGCGCGATCGGCGTCGTGATGCCCGACCTCAAGGGCAAGGTCGACGGAATGTCGATGCGGGCTCCGGTTCCCGACGGTTCGGTCGTCGACCTCGTCGTTGTGGTCTCGCGAGAGACGACAGAGGACGAGGTGAATGAACTCTTCCGCGCAGCTGCCGAGCGAGGACCGCTGGAAGGCTTCCTCGAGTACAGCGACGAGCCGCTTGTCTCTCAGGACATCGTCGGCTCGCCGCTCTCGTGCACGTTCGACAGCGAGCTGACGATGGTGAACGGCCGGATGGTCAAGGTCTTCGGCTGGTACGACAACGAGTGGGGGTACAGCTGCCGGCTCGTCGACCTCGTCGCGAAGATGGGCGCTTCGCTGCCCAAGGCCGAGGCAGCTGCAACCGCCTAGCCCCATCCAGTAATGCCGCCGAGTTTCTGGGTCGCGAGCACCGCGCCAGGGGCCGCACTCGCTCGCAGCCAAGGCTGGCGGCCTTGGCAAGAGCGGTGGTGGATCCTGGCGCCGCGCGATCGCGGGCCAGAAGCCGGCATGTGTTGCTGGATGGGACGCTAAGTGCACAAGCCCCGCTCCGTTCGCGACGCGGACGTCGCCGGGAAACGTGTGCTCGTGCGCTCTGATCTGAACGTGCCGCTCGAGGACGGACGGGTCGCGGACGACACACGAGTCGAGGCATCGCTGCCGACTCTCCGGCTGCTGCTCGAGCGGGGCGCCGCGCAGGTTCGCGTCTGCTCGCATCTCGGTCGCCCGAAGGGGCCGGACCCGGCCTTTTCGATCGAGCCCGTGCGCGAGCGCCTGCGGGAGCTGCTGCCCGACGAGCGAATCGAGGTACTCGAGAACACGCGCTTCAACCCGGGAGAGACGACGAACGACGCCGTCTTCGCTCGAGAGCTCGCAGATGGCTGCGACCTGTTCGTCGAGGACGCGTTCGGCTCAGTTCACCGCGCACACGCCTCCACGGTCGGCGTGGCCGAGCTTCTGCCCGCCTACGCAGGCTTGCTGCTCGAGCGCGAGCTGGAGGAGCTCGGCAAGCTGCTCGATGATGTCGAGCGTCCGTTCGTGCTGATCTCCGGAGGCGCCAAGGTCGAGGACAAGCTCGGCGTCCTTCGCAAGCTCGGTGGCAAGGCCGATACCGTGCTGATCGGCGGCAAGATGGCAGCGGAGATTGCTGCGCAATCTCCGCTAGAGGGGGTAAACGTGGAGCTGCCGGTCGACGTTGTGGCGGCGGCGGCGTTCGAGCCGGAGGCGGACGCGATGGTAGTCGCGTCTGATCAAGTTCCGGACGGGTGGCTGGCGCTCGATATCGGCCCGGAGACGAGTGACCTTTTTAGTGCGCGGATCGAAGATGCGCGCACTATCTTCTGGAACGGCCCGATGGGCGTCTTCGAATGGCCGCGCTTCGCCGCGGGGACGAAGTCAGTTGCGGAGGCCGTTGCGAGGGCCGACGCGTTTTCGGTGGTCGGCGGGGCCGATTCGATCCGCGCGCTGAACGAGCTCGGTCTTACCGACCAGGTCTCATGGGCCTCGACGGGCGGCGGCGCCGCTCTCGAGCTGCTCGAGGGCAAGGAACTGCCCGGAGTAGCCGTCATCCCGGAAGCAATCGACGCGCCGGCCCCGGCGCGGGACTAACCGGGCCGTAGGATGCGCCGGCCGTGCTGATCGCAGGAAACTGGAAGATGTACAAGGGACCGGGGGAGACGCAGGAGTTCTGCGCGGCGTTCGCGCCACCCGGGGGTGTCGACGCCGTCCTCTGCCCACCGTTCGGCTCGCTGGCGGCCGGGGTCGCCAGCGGACAGACGATCTACTCCCAGAACGTCCATTGGGCCGACGAAGGCCCGTTCACGGGAGAGGTCTCGGCGAAGATCCTGCTCGAGCTGGGCGTCCAGGGAACGATCGTCGGCCATTCCGAGCGGCGCCAGTACTTCGGCGAGACCGACGAGACCGTGGGCATGCGGGCCGAGCATGCGCTCGAGGACGGTTTGCGCGTGATCGCCTGCGTCGGCGAGCTGCAGGCCGAGCGCGAGCGAGACGAGACCGAGGACGTGCTCCGCCGTCAGATCGGCGTCCTTTCCAAGCACGACAACCTCGTCGTGGCGTACGAGCCGGTCTGGGCGATCGGCACCGGCAAGACGGCGACGCCGGAGATTGCGCAAGACGCACACGCGTTCATCAAGTCACTGCTCGA
>JALYLK010000237.1 GCA_030774275.1 Actinomycetota bacterium | reverse complement strand
CGGGCGACTTCGCTTCGGATCGCTGCGGAGCTCGTTTGCGAGGCGGCTGGCTCATCGTCTCCCATCGAGACGCCGGGAGGGGAGCTTCCCGCCGGGGAGAACGACAGCTACCAGGCAGCTCCGGAGGCCCCGTTACCCTTGAACGTGTCCCTGGAAGAGGGAATCCGCCGCTATGTCGACTGGCTCAAAACCAACGCTACGCGTCCTGGGATCACGCGATCAGAACTAAGCCGCGAGCAATGAACGCGATACCACTCCTTAAGTCGGCGCCCGAGCCTGATCAGCTCGCCGACCGGCTAGACGGCGGCGACTGGCGGGGGATCGAGATCGCGTTGATGCCCAAGGACGTCGCCGACGACGACGCGCTGGCGTGTGCAGCCGAAGCGACCCGAGACGCGACCGACGGGCTGGTCGTCACGGCCGAGGCGCCGGTCGCCTGGCCGAGCGGCGCGTTCGTTCGCGTCGACCGGCTCGACGACGAGGCGCGCGCCGGAATCGACCGGAGCGCGGAGTTCGCCGCGCGCGTCGGCTCGCCGGTGCTGACGATCCACTTGTTCATTCCGCTGTCCCCGGACGAGTTCCGGGCCTCGGGCGCGGTCGATGCGTCGGCGGTTGAGCAGTTCCTCGGTTTCTACGCCGAGGTGTGTACGAGCCGCGGCGTCGATCCACTGATCGAGAACGTGCCTCCGGTGCTGCGGATGCGGACCGGCGGCGTCTTCCTCTCCCCTCTCGGCGGCCACTGGCGCGACCTCCTCGACTGGCGCGAACGCTTGCCGGAGCTCGGGTTCACGATCGACACCTCCCATGCCGCGCTCTTCCGCTCGTTCGCGACCGTCTATCCCGGGCTCTTCGCCCACCCCTGGGACGAAGAGCTCGAGCTCGAGCGGTACCTCGAAGAACTCGGGCCACACGCCGAGGTCGCCCATATCTCGGACGCACACGGGCTGCTCGGCGAGGGGCTTCCCTACGGTGCGGGGGAGCTCGACCTCGATCCGGTCGTGCGGAGGCTCGGCGAGCTGGTGCCGTTCATCGTCGCCGAGATCAACGAGCCCGATCCGGCCCGCTCGGTGGAGATGAAGCGTGCGTACCGGGCGATCGAGCGAGCGCTCGCGCTGCCGCCTACTGAGCCGCGTCCCGCGCGTCGCCGCGTCCCGGAGGATTCGTTCGACTGGCAGCAGGTGCTCGAGCGCCGCGACCCGGTGCCCTCGGTGCTCGAATTGCAGGAGCGCTTCGGCGGCCGCCGGATCCTGCTCACCGGGGGAGGCGGCTCGATCGGTGGCGCACTGGCGACTTTTCTCGGCGGCTTTCGGCCCGAGCGCGTCACGCTCGTGGATGGACACGAGTCGTCGCTGATCGCCGATCGCCGCGCTCGCGATCCGCAGACGCTCGACCGGTTCCACCATGTCCTCTGCGACGTCCGCGAGCCGGGCCGGCTGGAGCGAGAGCTCGCCGCCGCGAAGCCCGAGATCGTCTTCCATCTCGCCGCGTACAAGCACGTCGACTGGGCCGAGATCTTCCCGGAGGAGTTCGTGGACACGAACCTCCACGGCTCCTGGAACGTGCTGCGGGCCGCCGAGGCCGCGGGGGTCGAAACGGTCGTCGTTGCTTCGACGGACAAGGCCGCACTCGCGCAGAGCTTCTACGGGCGGACGAAGCGCTTCATGGAACAGCTGACCGCGTTCGCCGCGCGGCGGGCCGGCGCTCAACGCACGGCCGTTCGACTCGTGAACGTCCTGGGCTCGGCCGGCGCCGCTTCCGAGATCTTCCTCGCCCAGGCACGTGCCGGGGTACCGCTGACGGTCACGGACACGGGCATGGTGCGCTACTGGATCACAATGCCGCACGCGGCTTGCCTAGTGGCGCAGGCCGCCTTGCTCGCCGGCGAGGGCATGCCACTCTGCAGTCCGCACGATCCGGTGATGCTGACCGTGGGCGAGCTGGCGGAGCGGATCTGGCGCCTGGCCGGACCCGGCGGCGAGACCGAGATCGAGCTCCTTGGCATTCGCCGCGGCGAAACCTTGAGCGAAGTGCTGACCGGTCCCGGCGAGACGCTCGGCGACGAGCGCCACCAGGGCATCTGCGCGATCGAGGGCGAGATCCCGACCGCCGGGGCAGCGTGGGTGATCGAGCGCCTTCCCAGCGGCGCCGGCCGCGAAGAAGCCCGAGCGATCTGGCTCGAAGCGATGCAACGGCCGGGCCTGTTGGCGCCGCCCAAGAACAGCCCGACCGGGTCCCGGGACCTGTCCGCGGACCAGGTCCCGCGGACCTAGCAACGCCCCGCGCCTACCGCGACGCCGCGGGTCTCGTTTCAGCGCGACCGGGTCCCGGGACATGGCCGGGGACGCGGTCCCGGGACCTGGCCGTGGACGCGGTCCCGGGACACGGCTGGGGACCACGTCCCCGCGACTAGCGCGTGCCGTACAGCCTGTCGCCGGCGTCGCCGAGGCCGGGGACGATGAAGCCTCGCCCGTCGAGGCCGCGGTCGACGGCGGCCGTGACGATGTGGACGTCCGGGTGCTCGGCGTGCACGTGCTCGATTCCCTCGGGCGCCGAGACCAGGCAGACCAGCATGACCGAACGGGCGCCGGCATTCTTGACCGTCGCGATCGCGGCCACGCTCGAGTTTCCCGTCGCCAGCATCGGATCGAGCACGATCGCGTCGCGCTGATCCAGGTCGCCCGGCAGCTTCACGTAGTACTCGACGGGCTGCAGTGTCTCTTCGTCGCGATACATCCCCAGGAACCCCACCCGAGCGCTCGAGACGAGCGAGAGAACGCCATCCAGCATCCCGAGCCCGGCCCGCAAGACCGGGCAGACCGCGACCTTCTTGCCGGAGATGCGCGCCGCGACCATCTTCTCGAGCGGGGTCTCGATCTCGACCGGCTCGGTCGGCAGGTCCTTCGTCGCCTCGTAGGTGAGCAGCAGCGTCACCTCGTTGGCGAGCTTGCGGAAGTGGACTGTCGGCGTCTCCTTGTCGCGAAGGTACGACAGCTTGTGCTGCACAAGCGGGTGCTCGACGACCGTGAGCTGTCGGGTCACGCCACGTAGGTGGTGAAACCGCGGAAGCCCGGATACAGAGGCCGCTTCGTGCAGAGCGCCGCACTTCGCGCCGCCAGCGCACCGAGGTCGGGATCCTCACCCAGCCCGTAGACGATCACCTGCCCGACCTCGCGAAAATCAGACTCGTCAAAGCCGCGCATCGTGGCGGCCGGCGTGCCGATCCGGACGCCAGAGGCAACCGTCGGCGGCCGCTCGTCGAAGGGAACCGTGTTCCGGTTGACGGTCAGCTTCACCTCGGCGAGGCGCTCTTCCGCATCCTTGCCCGTCCACTCGGTGGAGCGCAAGTCGAGCTGGAGCAGGTGGGTGTCTGTACCGCCGGTGAGGACGTCGAGCCCGCCCTCCTGCAGGGTCTCGGCGAGCACGTCGGCGTTCTTGCGAACCTGGCCCTGGTACTCGCGGAACGCCTCTGTCGCCGCGATCCGGAAGCAGGCAGCCTTCGCCGCGATGGTGTGCATCAGCGGCCCGCCCTGAATCCCCGGGAAGACGGCGCGGTCGACCGCTTGCGCGTGTTCCTCCGTGCAGAGGATGAAGCCGGCGCGAGGGCCCGCAAGCGTCTTGTGCGTGGTCGAGGTGACGAAATGGCAGTGCTCGACCGGGTTCGGATGCAGCCCGGCCGCGACGAGGCCGGCGAAGTGGGCCATGTCGCACAGGAGCAGTGCATCGACCTCGTCCGCGATCTCACGAAACTTGTCGGCCTCCACGGTGCGGGGATAGGCGGAACCGCCGCAGATGATCAGCTTGGGCCGGTGCTCCTTCGCGAGCCGCAGCACATCGTCGTAGTCGACGACGTTCGTCTCGCGCGAGACCCCGTAGTGGACGATCGTGTAGAGCCGGCCCGAGAAGTTGACCTTGAGCCCGTGCGTCAGATGGCCGCCGTGGGAAAGCTCGAGCGAAAGGATCGTGTCGCCCGGCTGCAGCGCCGCCATGTAGACGGCCATGTTCGTCTGCGCTCCGGCGTGCGGCTGGACGTTCGCGTGCTCTGCGCCGAACAGCTCCTTCGCCCGGTCGATCGCGAGCTGCTCGATTTCGTCGACCACCTCGCAGCCGCCGTAGTAGCGCTTGCCCGGATAGCCCTCCGCGTACTTGTTCGTGGGCACGCTGCCGACCGCCTCGAACACGCTCGGCCAGGTGAAGTTCTCCGATGCAATCAGCTCGATCTGATTGCGCTCGCGCTCGAGCTCGCGGCCGAGGAGCTCGGCGATCTCGGGATCAACGTCGGTGAGACCGGCGGTTCGAAGGTGCTGGAAGGTTTGCTCGGCGACGGCCATCGGGCGCTCCTGATCGGGTACCCGGATGCTACTCGGCGATGAGGCCGGCAATGTGCTCGAGCACCTCGTCCGCTGGCACGGCACCCTCACGCAGCACCTTGGGCGTCTCACCCGTCAGGTCGATCACCGTCGACGAGACTCCCGGCAGGTCACCGCCGTCGATCGCCGCTGCGCAGCCTTCCAGGATGTGCTCGGGCACATCCTCCAGCCGCGCAGGGTCCGGCTCGCCGGGCAGGTTCGCGCTGGTCGCCATCACCGAGCCGGCGCGCGAAAGGACCTCAGCGGCAGGCTCCGGCAACCTCGGTACCCGGACTCCGATCGTGTCCGGCCTCGATCCGGTCAGCCAGCGGTAGCGCCTGGCCGGATTCGGAACGACGAGCGTCAAGGGCCCGGGCAACAGCGACCGCAGGATCGGCCCGACGCGGCCTCGCAACTCAGGCAGGCATTCGAGCAACGTGTCGACGTCGCTCGCGAGGAAAGCGCTCGGCTGCTGATCCTCGCGCCCCTTCAGTCTGTACGCCCTGCGCACCGACTCCTCGGTGTACGGATTGGCGGAGAGGCCGTAGACGGTGTCGGTCGGCAGGACGACCGGCAGCCCCGAGCCGAGAGCCGCGATCGCGTCCTCGACGGTGCCGTTTCCGGCGGTCACCGGCTCCACTGGGCCTCGATCACGCGGTCGCGTCCCGCCATGTCGGGCGAGATCCTCAGGTGCTCGTAGCCGAGGTCGGTGAGGAGGCCGGCAACGTTGACGGCCTGGTTCTCGGCGATCTCCAGCACGACCCACCCGCCCGGCCGCAGCGCCTCGGTCGCCGCGCGGGCCACCGCCTCGGTGGCGCCGTGGGCGACGAGCGCGATCCGCGGCTCCCAATCACGAACCTCCGGCTGCAGTGTCTCGATGTCCTCCGGCTCGACGTACGGCGGGTTCGACACGACGAGATCGAACTCGTCCCGGCCGAGACCCTCGGTCAGGTCGTGCTCGACGAGTCGTACCCGGCCGTTGATTCCGAGCAGGTCGAGGTTCTCGCGAGCCAGAGCCAGAGCGTCAGACGACGTGTCGATGGCGGTGACGCGAGCCCGGGGATGCTCGTCGACGATCGCGAGCGCGATCGCGCCGGTGCCCGTGCCCACGTCGAGCACCGCCGGCTCGCTCATTCCATTCAGGTGCTCCAGCGCCCGCTCGACGACGATCTCGGTCTCCGGCCTTGGAATCAGTGCCCGTGCGTCCGTCTTCAGGGTCAGCCTCCGAAAGCCCCAGTGGCCGAGGATGTACGCGAGCGGCTCCCGGCGGGCCCGGCGGGCGAGCAGCGCCTCGAAGGCCTCCTCGGCCTCCGGCGAGAGCTCGCGCTGCAGTTCCATGTAGAGGAGCGCCCGAGCGCAGTCGTCGCACACCCTTGCGAGCAGCAGTTCGGCCTCGAGGCGAGCGGTGTCGATACCCGCTTCCGCGAGCACTCCGGTCCCGTGGGCGAGCGACTCACCGACTGTCATTTTGAAATCCCTCCAGAGCGAAGCGATTGGAGAAAACAGTTCCGCGGAAAATGCGCGGCATTTTTCGCGGCTATTCAGACTACGGCGGTTTCGAGAGCCTGACGGCGTTCCTCAGCGGCCAGCGCCTCGGTGAACTCGTCGAGCTCGCCTTCGAGGACGCGGTCGAGGTTGTGCACGGTCAGCTTTACGCGGTGGTCGGTGACGCGGTTCTCCGGGTAGTTGTAGGTACGGATCTTCTCGGCGCGCTCGCCCGACCCGATCTGCGAGCGCCGCGTCGCCGCCTGCTCGGCTGCCTGCTTCTCGCGCTCGAGCTCGTAGAGCCGCGCCCGGAGGACGCGCAGCGCCTTCGTCTTGTTCTGGAGCTGCGATTTCTCGTCTTGCATCGCCACAACCGTGCCCGTCGGCAGGTGCGTGATCCGCACGGCTGAGTCGGTCGTGTTGACGCTCTGCCCACCTGGCCCGGTCGAGCGGTAGACGTCGATCTTGAGATCGTTGTCGTTGATCTCGACGTCCACGTCCTCGGCCTCGGGCATCACGGCCACGGTTGCGGTCGAAGTGTGGATCCGCCCCTGGGACTCCGTCGCCGGCACGCGCTGGACTCGATGGGTGCCGCCTTCCCACTTGAAGATCGAATAGGCGCCGTCTCCCTTGACCGCGAAGCTGATGCTCTGGAAGCCGCCTGTCGGGTTCGGGCTCGCCCCGAGCTGCTCCCACTTGAATCCCCGCCGCTCGGCGTAGCGAGTCAGCATTCGGAAGACGTCGCCTGCCCAGAGAGCCGCCTCGTCGCCCCCGGCCGCCTGGCGGATCTCGACGATTACGTCCTTACGATCCGCCGGATCCGTCTCCACGAGTGCGAGCTTGAGATCCTGCTCGAGCCGGTCGACCCGCTCCTCGAGCTCCGGAACGAGCTCCCGCAGGTCACCGTCGCCCCGCGCTGCGTCGAGGTCGGTGGACGCCTCGAGCCACTCCTGCGCGAGCTTGTGCGCCGCCTCGAGCTCCTTAAGGCGCCGGCCGACCTCCGCCGCTTCGCGGTGGTCGTTGTAGACCGAGGGATCGGACAAACGCTCCTGCGTCTCGGCGTAGGAGCGCTCGACCTCCTCGACGAGGCCTTGCATCGCGGCCATGAAGAAGAGGTTAGCCGGGCCGTCCGCGCAGGGACCCGAGCTGGACCTGCGTCGTATTTCCCGACGAGTCAGCGGCAACGAGGACCGCGGTCCAGAGGCCGCTCGGCGCAACAAGCAGCGCGGAGCCGCGAAAGCTCTGCTTGCCGAGCCAGAGTGTCCGAACGGCGCCCGGCCGCCTGATCACGACGCGGAGGGCGATCCACGGCGAGGCGTCGTCACTGGCGCGCCAGTAGAGCCTGCGTCCGGCGAGCGCGGCGTTCACCTTCGGTGCCTGGGTGTCACGGCGCACCTCCACCGGCGCCAGGTCGGTATCGGATGCGTTGCCGACGACGTCGACGGCGTGCAAGGTCGGCGAGTACTGGCCGGGCTCGATCCGGCCCGGGCTCCAAAGGACCGAGTGCCAGCCACGCGTGACGAAGACGGGCTTGCCGGCGTGAATGACCTGGAGTCGCACCGTCGAGCGCTTGGAGACCCAGAAGACGTAGCGCGCATAGTCGCGGTAGCCGTCCTGCGGCCACGGATAGATCGCCCCAGGCGCCGGGCCGTCATTGACGGCCGGCGGCGTCCGGAGATCGTCGGAGAACTTCTGCGCGTACGTCGTCAGAGTCGGATCCTTCGTCCGCTTCGAGAGAGTCGTCAGCAGGCGCACAACGAACTTGTGGTAATCGAGCGGCGCCTCGACACCACCGAGCGAATACAGCGACCAGTAACCGGTGTCGAAGCGCGGCAGCAGGCCGACGGTGGCGGTCTGCAGCTGCGACGCCAGATTCGTGGCGGCCTGGTCACCTGTCTGGGTCGCGTAGTCCTGGAGCGAGAGGATCGTTTGCAGCTGCGCGTTCAAAACGGTGTCGTCGTTGAAGGCGTAGAGCCGGATCCAGGGCCCCGTCGACGCCCTGCGCGTCAGCGACGGCACCGTTTTGTAGACGCGTTGCGAGGCGGCGGTCAGCGTCGGGTCGGCCAGCAGCGTTCCCGCGCGTGAAAGCGCCTGAGCCGCGACCGCCTGGGCCATCCCGGAGATCCACGGCGGCCGGCCGCCTTCGAACCGGAAGTAGTACT
>JALYLK010000236.1 GCA_030774275.1 Actinomycetota bacterium | reverse complement strand
CGTCCTGAACGACCCGTACGCGGGCGGCACGCACCTGCCGGACATCACTCTGGTCTCGAGAACCGCGGTCGGCTTCGCGGCGACTCGCGCGCACCACGCCGACGTCGGCGCGGCCGAGCCCGGGAGCTTGCCGGCAGGCTCGCGGCGGCTGGACGAGGAGGGCGTCGTCATCCCGCCAACGCGGCTCGACGACGCGACCCTCGACTTCCTCACCAAGCGGATGCGGAACCCCGGCGAGCGGCGCGGCGACCTGCGCGCACAACTGGCCGCGAACCGGCTGGCGACACGCCGGATCGAGGAGCTCTGCGCGCGCCGCGGGCGCGACCTCGTCGTGGCGGCGATGAGCGAGCTCCACGACTATGCCGAGCGGCGGGTTCGGGGCGCGATTGCGGCACTCCCAGACGGACGGTACGAGGCCAGCGATGTCCTCGAAGCGGCAGCAAGTGAGCTCGAGCTGCACGCGACGGTGACGATCGAGGGAGACGGGATCGAGATCGACTTCGCCGGCACCGCCCCGCAGTACGACGGCAACCTCAACTGCCCGCTCGCCGTCACGAGGTCGGCGTGCTACTTCGTCGTGCGCTGCCTGACCGATCCCGATGCGCCGGCCTCAGGTGGCGCTTTCGCGCCGGTGACCGTTCGCGCCCCCGAGGGGTCGCTCGTCAACGCGCGGTCTCCGGCTGCGGTTGCCGCCGGGAACGTCGAGACCTCGAGCCGGATTGCGGATCTCGTCTTCCTCGCGTTCGGGCAGGCGATCGAGGTGCCCGCGCAGGGCCAGGGAACGATGAACAACGTCACGCTCGGCAACGAGCGTTTTACGTACTACGAGACGATCGGCGGCGGCCAGGGCGCCTGTCCTGACGCCGACGGGCCTTCCGCCGTGCACGTCGCGATGTCGAACACCCTCTCGACGCCTACCGAGGCGCTCGAGCTCGCATATCCGCTGCGCGTCGAGCGACACGCCCTGCGGCTCGGCTCCGGGGGCGCGGGCCGCCAGAAAGGCGGCGATGGCGTCGTCCGTGAGCTTCGGGCCGTCGAAGGGTGTCGTCTCTCAATCCTCAGCGAACGGCGCCGGCGGGCTCCGCAAGGGCGGGAGGGCGGTGAGCCTGGTCGGCCGGGCCGAAACCTGCTGAACGGCGAAGAGCTGCCGTCGAAGACGACCCGCGACCTCGGGCCAGGCGACGTCGTCCGGATCGAGACGCCTGGCGGCGGTGGTTACGGCTCGAAATCTGCCACCTGAGGGAGCTACACTTGGCGCGGCATGTGGGAGCTGATCTTCATGATGCTGATCCTGAAGATCCCGATCGTGTACCTCTGCCTCGTCATTTACTGGGCTGTGAAGGCCGAGCCGAAGCCGCCGGAGCCGGCACTGCTACCCGTCTTGCCCGAGATCGGGCCCGACGAGCCGCCCGCGTGGGTGGCACGGCGCCGACCGCCCCGAAGGCAGGGCCGAGGCGGGCCTCACACGCCGCCGCGTGGACGCAGCAGTAAGGCGCGCGCCCGCTCGTGAACGCACAGGCCCGCGCGGGAGACAGACCGGCCGAAACGGTCGCCGGCGTGCTGGCAACCCTCGCGATTTTCGGCAGCTTGCTCGCCCTCGACTACCGGCCGATCCGGATCACGCCGTTCACGATCCTGATCTCGCTGATCGCCGCCGGAATCGGCGGCCGTCATCAGCGGCTTGCGGCTGCTGCGCTCGCGATCTCCGGCGTCTGCTTCATCGTGGGGACCTTCTTCGCGATCATCACGAACCACCCGATCTTCTGAGGACCGGGTTGGGGGCGAGATCGCGGCGCCCAGAGGAGCTGAGGCGTCGACTCGGCGACGTCGCTGAAAGGCCGCGCGGGCATTGCTCGTGCGGCCGTATCAACCCGGTGTAGTCGCCGGTCGGGGAGCGGGCTTCCGCCCCGGAAGGAGCTACCACTGCTACAACAAACAAAGGTGTCTATGCCTGACGTCGACGCCGTCAATTCCGGTTACGCACGGGTTCTGCTCGAGGAGTACCTCGAGAATCCCGAGGCGGTCCCATCCGAGTGGCGCGCGCTCTTCGAGAGCGGTGACGGCGACCTGCTCGAAGCTCTGCCCGGGCTGGCGCGCCTGCTGGAGAACCTGCGCGAGACCAACGGCCACCCGGCGCCCCCGCCGGTCGCTGCCG
>JALYLK010000235.1 GCA_030774275.1 Actinomycetota bacterium | reverse complement strand
CCGGACGGAGCCTTCTCGCTCGGCTGTCCGCTACTGCCGCGCCATCGCGACGCGCAGGCGCTCCTCGGGGGTGATCAGGTGGTCGGCGTCCTCGGCGTCCTCGCCGAGATCGATCTGGACCCAGTTGACCGTGCCGGTGAAGATGCTGCTCTCGCCGTCGTAGTCGTCGCTGACGGGGGATGCGGTGTCGCGTCCGACGTCGGCGGTCTCGTCCGCTGAGAAGATCAGCGGCACTGTTGCCTCGACGCGGCCTTCACCCACCTGGTCGCCGTCGAGGTAGAGGGTGACGGTGCCGCCCTTGGCGGGGCCGTCGCCGTCGTAAGCGAACTCCATCCGCACCTGGTGCGTTCCGGACGGGATCGTGGCGTCGGCGTCGATCTTGAAGCGCTGCAGGCCGAGCAGGTTGTAGCAGTACTTCGGACGCCCATCCTTCGTGTACAGGCTCCAGCCGGCGAAGGCGCCGCCCTGGGCGAGGATCACGCCCTCGGCGCCTGTCTCGGGCACCACGATCTCCGCGGTGACCGCATGGGACTTGTTCTTGATGTTGAGGAGGCTGTTCTCGGTGAGGCGGCCCATGCCGCCGAAGAGCAGCTGCGAGTTTCCCTTCACCAGCTCCGGCCGGCCGACGAGCTCGGCGTTGAATCGCTCAATGCGGCGGTCGTCGAGCGGGAGCACGTTGTGTTTGCGCGCCTCTTCGAGCCATAGCTGCTGCAGCTCGGCCAGCTTCTCGGGCATCTCGGCTGCCAGGTCGCGGGCCTGGCTCCAGTCGCCAGGTTCGTAGAGCTCCCAGACGTCGTCCTCGAACGGAGGCAGGTGCTGCTCCGTCATCCAGGGCGTCGAGTGGCGGGTGACCGCAGTCCAGCCCTGGTGGTAGATGCCGCGGTTGCAGAACATCTCGAAATACTGGGTATTGCGGCGATCGGCCTCGTTTGCCCGGTCGAACGAGTACGCCATGCTCACGCCCTCGATCTGATGCTGATCGACGCCGTCCACGGTCGTCGGCTGCGGAAGCCCTGCGGCCTCGAGCACGGTCGGGGCGACATCGATCACATGGTGGAACTGCGTTCGCACCTCGCCGCGCGCCGTGAATCCGGTTGGCCAATGCACGATCGTGCCGTTGCGCGTGCCGCCCCAGTGCGATGCCACCTGTTTCGTCCACTGGTAGGGCGTGTCCATCGCGTGCGCCCAGCCCACCGCAAAGTGGTTGTAGCTCGTCGGGGTCCCGAGCTCGTCGATGTGAGACGCGACGAATTCGGGCGTCTCGAGCGCGGCGGCGCCGTTGAAGATGAACATTTCGTTGAACGTTCCGTTGATCGTGCCCTCGGCGGAGGCGCCGTTGTCCCCGACGATGTAGTAGACGAGCGTGTCCTCGAGGACACCGAGGTCGTCGAGCGCGTCGACCAGCCGCCCGACGTGGTGGTCGGTGTGCTCAAGGAAACCGGCGTAGACTTCCATCTGGCGCGCGAGTACCGGCTTGAGCTCGTCGGGCATGTCGTTCCAGGCTGGGATCTCCTCGTGCCGCGCCGTCAGCTCCGTATCCGCCGGGACGACCCCAAGCTCCTTCTGCCGTTCGAGGATCTCCTCGCGCAGCGCGTCCCAGCCCTGGTCGAAGCGGCCCCTGTACTTGTCCGACCACTCCGTCGGGACGTGATGGGGGGCGTGCGTCGCCCCGGGGGCGAAGTACATGAAGAAGGGCTTGTCGGGCATGAGCGACTTCTGCTGACGCGCCCACTCGATCGCCTTGTCGGTCATGTCCTCGGTGAAGTGGTAGCCCTCCTCGGGCGTCTTCTCCGGCTCTACGGGCGTCGTGCCGTCGTAGACGGCCGGGTAGTACTGATTCGTCTCACCGCCGATGAAGCCGTAGAAGTATTCGAATCCACTGCCGGTCGGCCAGGCCTCGAACGGCCCCATCGGGCTCGTCTGCCAGACCGGCACCTCGTGGCACTTGCCGAACTGCGCCGTCGAATAGCCGTTCAGCTGCAGGGTTTGCGCGAGGGGCGCACACGTGTTGGGGCGGACCGAGTTGTAGCCGGGTGCCGACGTCGCGAGCTCGGTGATGACCCCCATCCCAACCGTGTGGTGGTTGCGGCCGGTCAGCAAGGCAGCCCGCGTGGGCGCGCACAGAGCCGTCGTGTGGAAGCGGTTGTACTTCAGGCCATTCCCTGCCAGCCGCTCGGCCGTCGGTGTCGCGCACGGCCCGCCGAACGCACTTGAAGCGGCGAAGCCGACGTCGTCGAGCAGAACGACGAGCACGTTTGGTGCGCCGGCCGGGGGCCGCAGCGGCTCGATCGGCGGGAACGTCGCCTCAGGATCCTTCGCGTCCAGAGGGAGCTCCCCCTCGTACGGCCGGTCCGGGATCGGCAGGACGTCACGTGAACTCTGGTCGGTCACTCTCTACTCCTCTCCCCGCCACACGAGAGCGTGGGCCTTGAGGCGTCGAACCCCTGCCTGCCTCATCGGGACGCTCTCGAGCGGGTGTTTCGTCATTTCGATCAGAGCACCGCTCTCTCGCTTCTGAACTCCGATCGCGTCCGGAACATGTACGGACTGCCTCTCACCTGCACACCGGACCACGAGCCATCCTGGCGCGATTTCGCCTTTTCCGCGTCATCCGCATCGGATGATGCGCCGCTTGCTTCTGACGACACAATCGAGGTGCGATCCACATCTACGTGGTATCCATGGCCCTGGGCCACCGGCATCCAAGTGAGACAGCTCAGTCGGCCCACGAAAAAAGGACGAGTGATGACAGAGACATCGCTAGATGAACTCGGTCCCGTTGACTACGTCGTCGTCGAGTTTCCGGCGGGAGCGAGCAACTTTACGGGCGAGATGGCTAAAGAGCTGCTCGCGTTGGTCGACGCCGGAACCATCCGCGTAATCGATGTACTGATCCTTACCAAGAACGAGGACGGGACCGTCGAGCCGATGGAGCTTTCCGATGTCGGCGAGCTTGGAGAGCTACAGGCGCTGGAGGCCCAGCTGGCGGAGCTGTTGGCCGCCGAAGACGTCGAGCACCTCGCCGCTGCGATGGAGCCGGGAAGCACTGCCGGAGTGCTTATCTGGGAGAACCTGTGGGCTGCGCCATTTGCAGCGGCGGCGCGGCGGTCGGGTGGCCAATTGATCGCCACCGGACGGATTCCTATTCAGGCAATCATCGCCTCCATCGAGGCCGATGAAGCACCTGCGGGCGAAGGAGACTGAAATGCCACTCAGAGGAGCACGCGTAGGAAGAGTTGGCGTCATCGGCCACCCAGTGGCGAGAACCGCGGTAGTGGCCAAGGCAGTTTCACCTGGCCCTTCGCCGGTTGCGAAAACCGCCGTAGTGGCCGCGGCCGTCACACCTGGGCGGGGTCGCCGCCGGCGAATCTAGCGCGGGCCGGTGTCGCTCAAAATCTGCTCGAAGACTGCGACCGTCTCACCAAACCACGGCCGCTAGGTCGCCGTGGGGCGCCCCAGACCGCCTCGAGGCCACGTTGCCTACCGGGTCGGCTTCGCTCGAGGCGTTCTCGCCCTCGGGCTCGGCGCTGCGATGGTCGTTCAACCTGAGAAGACGAGCGACAACCTCGCGACCTATATGGGGGCTTTCTGGACCCTTACCGGAGTCGTCAGCATACGCTCAGCCCTCAGCGGGCAACGCACGAGGGGCGTCCCGCTCGTGTCGGGCTGCGTGGGCGTCGTAGCCGGACTCGTCGTGCTCTTCCACGAGCGTGTGGACGACGTTGTTGCTCAGTCGGTGCTTTTCTCTTTGCTCGGGATCGTGATCCTGCTCACGGGACTCGCTCACGTCCTGGGCGGGTTCACGACAGGCGACGAACTCGAGCGCCAGCGGTCCCGCTCGAGCATTCTGCTCGGGATGATGGAGATCGCGCTAGGGTTCCTCTTCCTGCTCGGTTCGCTCGAGAACAGCCGGGCCGCCTACTGGGCCGCGGGCATCTGGGCTCTCACCGGCGGCGTCATCCTCATCGGTGACGCCCTTTTGCTTCGGCGTCGACTTCGCGACCAAGAGAGGGTGCACGCGCCTCACCAGCTCTAGCCAAGCTGAGGCCCAGGCTCGGAGAATGACTCGTGGGTTCGCGGGTAGACGCGGCTAGCAAATAACCCAATCCATGATCGCCTCAGGTTGATTGGCGGAATAGGGTTAGCGCGTGCACTGGGCGGTCGCCGTTGTCGCGCTGACTCTGCTCGCGTTCGCGGCGATTTCAGGCCGGATCGCGGGTACGCCGATCACCGGCGCGATGGTCTTCACCGCCGTCGGACTGATCGTCGGCTCGGAGGCGTTGGGACTCATCGACGTCCCGCCGGCTGGGGAGACGGTCAAGCTGCTCGCCGAAGCGACGCTTGCTCTCGTCTTGTTCGCGGACGCCTCGCGGATCGACGTGCGCTCGCTACGCGGCGAACTCTCGGTGCCGCTGCGTCTGCTCGGGGTCGGCCTACCCCTGACGCTCCTGACGGGATTCGTTGTCGCTCTCATCGTGTTCCCCGAGCTCTCGTGGTCCGAGGCGCTGCTCCTCGCGGTGATCCTCGCGCCGACGGACGCGGCGCTCGGTCAGGCGGTCGTGACGCTGATGAGGCTCCCGAGTCGAGTCCGACAGGGCCTGAACGTCGAAAGCGGCCTCAACGACGGGATCTGCGTGCCGTTGTTCTGGATCGTTCTCGCGATCGCGCAGGCCGAGGCGGGAGCCATCGGCAACGGGGCTGCGGTTCGGCTGGTGCTCGAGCAGATCGGCTACGGCATCCTGGCCGGGGTGCTTGCGGGCGTCGCCGCCGCGTGTGTCATCGTGGTCGCCGGTGGGCGCCGCGACGTCGGTGGATCCTGGCTCCAGGTCGTGCCTCTGGCCGGCGCGGGCCTCGCTTTCGGAATCGCCGATCCGATCGGCGGCTCCGGTTTCATCGCCGCGTTCGTCGGAGGTTTCGTGTTCGGCGCGATCCGGCGGCGGAGCGGCGGCGAGGTCGGGCATCTGATCGAGGAGCTCGGAGAGATCTTCAACGCGGTCACCTTCATCGTTTTTGGCGCCGTGCTGCTTGGGCCGGTGCTCGGAGACGTGACCTGGTCAGTTGCCCTCTACGCCGTCCTCAGCCTGACTGTTGTCCGCCTCATCCCCGTCGCGATCGCCATGATCGGGACGGGGGCGCGCAGGCCGACCCTGGCCTTTCTCGGCTGGTTCGGGCCGCGGGGGCTTGCGTCGATCGTCTTCGCGGTGCTGGTGCTCGAGGAGGGCGGACTGCCACACGATGGTGTGATCCTCACGACGACCTACGTCACGATCGGACTGTCGGTCCTCGCTCACGGTCTCACCGCGGCGCCCCTGGCTAACCGCTACGCGGCCTGGTACGAATCGCATCCCCGGGAAGCGTTGGGGGGCCTCGAGGGCTCAGACGTGCGGGAAGTTCGCTGGCGCTTCGGTGTGGGCCACTCCCGGGTCCCAGAACCCCGCGGCGGTGGCTGACCGCTAGCCGACAGACAGTGAATCAACGGCTGAAACGAATGAGGGGAGAGTCCGAATGCGAGTACGGGCTCGCGTCCGTCACCTGCAGTTCGTAGCAGCTTGCTGCAGTAGCGAGCCGAGCTAGTTGCAGCAGGTTTCCGCCGGCTGCACCACGCGACAGCCGTGCCTCCCCGACTTTTAATCCCCTGACCAGCGACGGTTGGGGAGAGTTGCCGCTCTCCCGCCCGCTCGGGGCGACCGCATTCCGTATTCGACGTGACGCTGCCGGAGCTACGCGGTGGCGTGGGCCAGGTGCGCCGCTGAAGGGCAAGTCCGACTGCGCGTACTCCGGATTGAACGACACTACGTTCTGGGGAATCCGCTTCCTGATGCAGATGGCTTCACCCGGACGCAGTCTTGGGGGCAGGTCGTCAGGAACGCGGGACCGCTTGGCGGCGTTCCCGGCACCGCCTGCA
>JALYLK010000234.1 GCA_030774275.1 Actinomycetota bacterium | reverse complement strand
CAACCGGTGCTGCTCGAGCTCGACCGGGAGATGGAGGAGGCGGCCGAGTCGCTCGGCGCCGGCCGGATTGCCGTCTTCCGCCGGATCGTCTTCCCGAACCTCCTGCCGGCGATCCTCTCGGGCGTCGCGCTCGCCTTCGCGCGAGCCGTGGGGGAGTTCGGAGCGGTCGTGCTCATCTCGGGCAACGTCCCCTTCAAGACCGAGGTCTCCTCCGTCTACATCGCCGGGCAGATCGAGTCCGACAACCCGGCGGGCGCCGCGGCCGTCTCAGTCGTGCTGCTGCTGATCTCCTTGGGAGTCCTGCTTCTGATCGGCGCCTTCCGGCACTGGAGGACACGGCATGATCGCTAGGTATTCATTGCGCTTCGGCGCGCTCGGCTACCTCGCGTTCCTACTGCTTGTGCCGGTGGGGCTCGTCTTCTACCGGACGTTCGAGCATGGCTTCCAGCCGGCCTGGGACGCCGTGACGAACCCGCAGGCGCTGCACGCGCTCTGGCTGACGCTGCTCATCGCGGCGATCGCTGTTCCGGCGAACACCCTGTTCGGCGTGGTCCTTGCGATCGCGCTCGTCAGGCACCGCTTCCCGGGCCGCGGCCTCGTCAACGCGATCGTCGACCTCCCGCTGGCGCTTTCGCCGGTCGTGGTCGGGTTCTCTCTGTACCTCCTCTACGGCACCGGTGGCTGGCTAGGCGGCCTGTCCGACCACGGAATCAAGATTCTCTTTGCGCTGCCGGGGATGACGCTCGCGACGATCTTCGTATCGCTCCCCTTCGTCGTCCGCGAGGTCGTCCCGGTCCTCCGGGAGATCGGTACGGACCAGGAGCAGGCGGCCGAAACACTCGGCGCCGCGCCGTTCACGACCTTCCGCCGGATCACGCTGCCTGCCATCCGCTGGGCGGTCTGCTACGGCGTGGTGCTGACCACCGCCCGCGTGATCGGCGAGTTTGGCGCCGTCAGCATCGTCTCCGGCCGGATCGAAGGTAAGACCGAGACGCTTCCGCTCTATGTTCAGTCCCAGTTCGAGGGGTTCAACACCACCGGTGCGTTCGCAGCGTCCGTCGTGCTGGCACTGATCGCGTTGGCGACCGTGCTGGCTATGCGTATGTTTCGTCCAAGGGAAGGTGTTGGTTGATGGGAATCACCGTGGTCGAGGTAACCAAGCAGTTCGGAGATTTCGTTGCGCTCGACGACGTCTCTGTCGCGATTCCGGAGGGCTCGCTGACCGCGCTGCTCGGCCCGAGCGGCAGCGGCAAGTCGACGCTGCTCCGTGTGATTGCCGGCCTCGAGCAGCCCGACCGTGGTCAGGTTCTGCTCGGCGACGACGACGTCACGCAGCAGCCCGCGCGGGCCCGTGGGGTCGGGATGGTCTTTCAGCACTACGCCGCCTTCAAGCACATGACGGTCTGGGAGAACGTAGCGTTCGGACTGAAAGTTCGCAAGCGCCCGAAGGACGAGATCCGCAAGCGGGTGCACGAGTTGCTCGAGCTCGTGCAGCTCGAAGGGCTCGCGAAGCGGTACCCGGCTCAGCTCTCGGGTGGCCAGCGGCAGCGGATGGCCCTGGCACGCGCACTGGCGGTCGACCCGGAGGTGCTGCTGCTCGACGAGCCGTTCGGCGCCCTCGATGCGCGCGTTCGCAAGGAGCTGCGTGCGTGGCTCCGCCGCCTCCACGACGAGGTGCACGTGACGACGATCATCGTCACCCACGATCAGGAAGAGGCGATGGAGGTGGCCGGGCAAATCGTCGTGATCAACCAAGGCCGAGTCGAGCAGGTCGGAACGCCGCGCGAGCTCTACGACTCGCCCGCCAACGAGTTCGTCATGAGCTTCGTCGGTCCGGTGAACAAGATCGGAGACACGTTCGTGCGGCCGCGCGATATCAGCCTCACCCTCGAGCCGGAGGGCGAGTCCACGGAGGCGATGGTCGAGCGCGTCGTTCATCTCGGCTTCGAGGTTCGGGCCGAGCTCGTGCGTCATGACGGCCAGCATCTGATCGCGCAGCTGACGCAGGAAGAGGCGCAGCTCCTCGAGCTCGAGCGCGGCCTGATCGTCTACGTTCGGCCGAGCCGCCAGACCGTCTTCACTCGCTGACCGCGGATTTGTCGTCCGCGGCCTGAGTCAGTGCGGGAGCCACGCGTCGGGGTCGGCGGCGATGGCCGCGACCTCGTCGGGTAGGCGTCCGGCGGCCAGATCCGCAAGCGTGACCACCTCGAGCACCGCCCGCAGATTTGCGCGAACCGCGATCCAGACTTCCCGGAGTGGCGCCGCCGGACCGGCGTACTCGACCAGTTCCGGTCGCTGGCCGCGCACATTCGCGATCGGGCCTTCAACCGCGCGGATCACGTCGGCGAGCGAGATCTCTTCCGGCGGGAGGGAGAGCCAGTACCCGCCTTCGGCTCCACGCTGGCTTTGCACCAATCCCGCGTGCTTCAGATCGACCAGGATGTTCTCGAGGAACTTGAGCGGGATTTCCTGTGCGTGGGACAGGCGGTCGCCCTTGACCGGTCCCTCGTCGGCGGCCGCAAGCTCGGCACAAGCGCGCAGGGCGTAGTCGACCTTCGCGGAGACGCGCATCGCGGGATTGTGCCTCGCCGGAGACTGCGCCCGGACTAGACCGTGGCGCCCGAGACGGCTCCCGGGTGAGGGCCGGCCCCTGCGACCCGGTTCTTCCCGGCCCGCTTTGCTTCGTAGAGGGCCTCGTCGGCCGCCGCAACCAGTAGCTCCGGCCTGTCGAGGTCGCCTTTGACCGCAACTCCGAAGCTCGCGGTCACGCTGACCTCGCCGCCGTCTGGAAGCTCGATCGCCGCTGCCTCGAGGTCGGCGCGCAGGCGATCGGCGAGCTTGGTCGCTCCGACCAGGTCGGTTTCGGGCGCGAGCACCGCAAACTCCTCCCCGCCGTAGCGGGCGGCAAGATCGACCTGCCGGCCTCCTGAATCGAGGATCCCGGCCACGCGTCGAAGAACTGCGTCGCCGGCCTGGTGGCCCAGTTGGTCGTTGATGCTCTTGAAGTTGTCGAGGTCGATGAGCACCAGGGCGAGTGAGTCGTCGATCCGTTCCGCGCGCCGCCACTCGAGTGCAAGCTCGTCGTCGAACGAACGCCGGTTGGCGAGGCCCGTCAGCCCATCCGTCGCGGCCTGGGAGGCGACCCGCCGAAAATCTCCGAGTGCGCTCAGGATCGGCCGCGCGAACATGAACGCCACGAGCACGAGCAAGACGAACGAGCCGAGCCCCGCGTACATGATCCGCTGCTGGTACGGGTGGACGTTCGCGTTGATCGCCTTGTCGGGGCGAAGGGCGAAGAGGCTGATGCCGACCGCGTTCGGCACGCGCGAAAGCAGGCCGCGGTAGCGCTCGCCGGCCAGCTGAATGCTCCGCCCGTTGATCCGGATCCGCTGACCCGTGCCGACGACGGTGTTCTGGCGGACGACGAGGATGCGGTTGCTCTTTGCATGCCCGGCGGCGCGCTGGAGGCGATCCGCGAGCGCTTGGTTCAAATTGATCGTCGCGACGACGGTTCCGATTCGCCGGCCATTGACCGTCAGCGAGATCGACCGGGCCAGCGAGGCCGGCAGGCGCTTGCCGGCGACCAGGTGCTGCCCCAGGTAGAGGAGCACGCCGGGGTTCGCCGCCGCGATCTGCCTGATCGTGGTGCGGTCCCTGGCGATAAAGGCGCGTTGGAGCGCCGGCCGGCGGGCGAGATCGTCAGCGCGATTCGAAGCGTCGTCGGCGATCTGTCCGAGCTCCTGGCCGGCGCCCTGAAGCTGGACCCGAAGTGCGTCGTCCGTCCGCGCGCGTTCGTTCTGCAGCGCGTTTCCGTCGAGGATGTGGACCGTCGCGACCACCGGGATCACCCCGACGACGAGGACGCCGACGAGCAGCTGGAGCAGCGCCCGCCGTGAAACCGTCCGCTGAGCATGCCGAGGCCGGCCACCGGGAGGGGAATCGTGGCCAGCAGTCGTCGCAGGGGCCGCAGGCGCCATCTCCAGGACTCATCGACCTGGTTGGGCCCGTCCTTTACCCTCGGCCGAGGGCAAGGCTCTAAAACTCGTTGTCTGCGGGGCCGGACTCGGTAGCCGCGCCGCTCGGCGTCGTCCAGATCATCGTCCCGGCCTTCTGCTGGGCGAAGGACTTCACGGAAGGCGTTCCGAGAACGACCCTCAGGACGTTGCCGGTGAGGGACATCGTGGAACCGGGCACGTTCACGGTCTGCTTGTCGACGTAGTCTCCGCCGAGCTGGACCGAGCCAAGAGCGGCCAACTGAGCTCCGGTTTTCGCATTGAGAATCGTGAGGACGTCGTTCTTCCCGTTGTCCGTGATCCGCAGGTTCACCGTCGTCGCCGATCCGTCCCAGCCGGCGAGGATCACTGAGGGGTCTGGTGGACTCGCGAACGTGAACACCACCGCATCTCCTGCCCAGGGCTTACCGCGTGGCCCGCCGCCGCTCGTCGTCTGGATGTCGGCCGGCATCGGCACAGGTCCGCTCGGTGGAAGCGGAGCCGGAGGAGCGGGAGCCGGAG
>JALYLK010000233.1 GCA_030774275.1 Actinomycetota bacterium | reverse complement strand
GATTACGTTCAGCAAGCGAGCCCCCGTCCCTTGTCGCCAGGATCTAGCCCAGCAGTCGCGATCTTGGCGGCAGCGTCATCGGCCGCTCGGTGGACATTTTAAGAACACTGGCCCAAGCGAATGACTTGAGCACACGGCCGAGTTGACGCGCCAATCGGGCGTGACCAGCTAGCAGCGCGTGCGCTGTCTTGGCGTCTGTGGCGGCTCGCTAAAGCGGAGTAGCTTGAGGGCGCTGTTCGCCTTGCTCCGCAGCAATGGCGTGAGTGGCCTGGCGAACTGCACCTGTATGTCGTATGCGCCACCCGACGCCACAAACAGAGTCCTAGCGAGTCGGTGCCCTCGGGGAAGGTGCTCGAATTGACTGTAGACCGTCATCTTTTGAACCGTGAGCGGTAAGCGCACCTGGGTCTGGAAGGAGGAAGCGCCCACCAGCTCGCGGCCGTAGCCGAGCAAGAGAACGAGAACGGCATCGCGGGACATTCTCTTGGCGGACTGCTCGTCGACGTCGTCGGCTTCGGCGACGAGGGAGGTGGCAAGCGTGAGGGTGAAGAAGCCTCCGTTGCCCGGCCGCACACGGCCGTGCCATCCGGCGGGTACTCGTGCTGAGACGCCCGAGCAGCTCAGTATGGGGGAGCCATTCGCGGCGCCTGTGGAAGTCCCGCTGCACGCTGCAGTCAGCACCGAAACGCACGCCGCCGAGATAAGTACACACAGACGCATAAGCGTTCCTCCAATCTACGATCGTTCGGCGACGACCGGTCCCCGAGGCACGGCTTTCGTACTGCGCCGCTTTCGGGGACGGTAAGACCGGCGAGGCTCGTCTGTCTGGTCAAGCGCGCTCCCGCACCATTTTTTGGCCGTTTTTTGCCTCCTCCCGCGGCCATAATGGGGCGCAAACCCGCTTGTCTAGGGCGTTTTTCTATTTTGGCGGAAACGGCCAAAATGCAGCTTCGATCGGCGCGATGTGCGAGGTGCCGCACCGTCAAAAAAACCAGGCGCCCCACTTGGACTGTGGTCATCCCCTGTTGACGGCGCTGCTCTCGTGAGAGGACGCTCGCCCAGCCGAAGGCGGAATCTCGAAGTCGCTCAAACTGCCGTCTGGCTAACCCACCGCCCGCGCGTGACAGCGAGCCAACTTAGCCAGGCGACAGCTGCGGGCGCGAAGAAGAACGCTCCGACGAACGCCCATGCTCCATGGCGAAGACGCTCTGATGGTGGGTACGCCCACGGGACGAGCGCCACAAGTGCGCCGTACCACACGACGTATGCGAAGTACCTCACGAGTCCGTCTGTCAGAACAGCAACCGCCGCGGCGGTTGCGCCGACAAGAAGGAAGATCAACGATGCAAAGAGTGCTGCTCGCCAACCGTCGCGACCCATTTGTCCACTGATTCCCGAATCGTCGCAGAACGAAGCACGCCGTAGCGAAAGCATCTTCTATGGCCTTTGGGTGGCTCGGGGGGATCTCCAGCCGCGGACGTGAGGTCGGCGCCAAGGCGAATTAATCTTCGGCTAGCAATGCGCTTAGCACTTGTCGCGCTTCTTCTCGGATTGGTAGCCATAAGCTGCTCCTCCGCTGCCACAACCGGCAAAGCACCGACCGAGGCAGAGAGGGAAGAAGCGGAGCCCTCTACTCGCTTTCTCGCTGGGAGCGAATCTACGCCCGCGTGCTCGGTCACGACGTCTAAGCCGTGCGATGCAAGACACCGGCAACGTTGCTACGAGGGCCGACTTGACCTCGGTTGTCGTCATGCCCGCCTAAACTGCGCCGCGGTCAGCGAGCTCTGGGATTGTCTTAGCTTTAGCTTTTGCTAAAGTGCGGATCGGAATGCTGGCGAGTGCCTTCGTAGTCTGGGAGCCAAAGGGAGGATCCTGGGTTGTTGCCTCTTCTTGGACGCAACCAAATGGCTATTCGCGATCTGTGGCGATTCGAACCGCAGCGGACGTCGCTTACGAGGACTTGCTTGCATCGAAACGAGCGGCAGAACGGCAACAGGAGCTCTGCCGACTCTTCGTTTCGCAGCGTCGAAGCGAGCACAGGACTGCCGTTCGCGCCCTCGTCCGTGCAACCCAGCGGCTCGGTGCAGCGCAGGTCTCGGCCCGGGATGTCGCACAGCTCCTTCCGAGCGGTTCGGGAAAGAGCGCGAGATTCGTCGAGCTTTTCTACGCGCTTCGAGCCGACGAAGGTCTCCGTGTCTTCTCAGCTGATCAACGCCGTGCACTCGACCAGTGGGTCGAGGCTGCCCTCCAGGCGCTCTTTGCGGGCGTCGACGAGTCAGCGCTTCGCGCCTTGGTGCATGGCGCCTGGCGAAACGCAGCGGCGTCTCGGAAACCTCCGCATCAGGGGCGCTCCCGTACCGACAGCGCCGTCCTTCAAGAGCTTGCCCACTCGCTCGTACGTCACGCACCGCCCGCCCGGGGTAGGCAGGGCCTCGAGCAGCTCGGTGGTGCGACGGATGCGATCACGACCCTTGCTCTGAACCGCCACTTCGGCCGCCCTGCTCAACCATGTCCCCGGGTCGGACAAGGGGCTGAAAATGGACGAAGGACTGATTTTTCAAGGTCGCATCGCGATCAGGGCGATCCCCGATCGGCGGAGGCGCTTCCCAGTCAAGCAGTGGCTCGGCGGCCTCTCGGCCCGAGATCAGAGGCGGGCAGACGCGGGGATGATCAATTTCGACCGCCTCGAGGCCGCCGGCGTCCCCAACTCAGGACGCGTCGAGATGGTGCGCGGTCGCCGCTGGACGATGCTCGAGCTCAAACTCACTCGTGGCGGTACGCCCGGCGCCCAGCTCCGGGTTCTCGGCGTGATGAAAGGACGCACTTTTTGGGCGGCTCACGGGTTCAAGAAAACAACTCGCAGAATCTCGGCGGCCGACATCGACGCGGCGGAGGCTGCGTTAGACGGATGGGGCGGGTCTAGGCGTGGCGGTCGCAAGCCGGAGGCGGAGCCGTGAGCGTGAAGCAGAACTGGCTTACGAGCAGGAGCTTCTGCTCGGCGGGATTGTCGACGTTCTCGAGGCGACCCTGAACTCGATCGGCATTAGCCAGCGGGACCTTGCCGAACGCCTTGGGGTAACGGAGGGACGAGTCAGTCAGATCTTGTCCGGTGCGCAGTCACTGAACCTGAGCACCCTCGCGGCTGTAGGGCTAGCGCTCGGTGTTCGGTTTGAGCTCATTCCCCGCGCCATTGAGGGTGAGCTCAGCGCCGCTGAGCTCGAGCGCCTCGATTGGCTCGAGAAGTTCGGTGAGGTTGTCGAAGCGCACCAGCTCGACGCCAGCCCGCCGGGCAGCCACCCTTCTCCGAGGTTACAATCGAACAAACGTTCGCCACGAAGGAGTCGTGAAATGCCACGGAATGAACGCCATGTAGTTCCAAACCCTGACCGCGGTTGGGATGTCAAAGCCCCCGGAGCCGAGCGCGCTAGTGCGCATCGAGACACACAGCAGCAGGCGATCGACCGCGCGCGAGAAATCCTGCACAACACCGGGGGTGGAGAGGTTGTCGTCCACGATCGCCGTGGCCAGATTCGTGATTCAGACACCGTCCCGCCCGGTCACGATCCGTTTCCACCCCGCGACAAGCGCTAACCGGGTCGGCGGCGGGAATCGAAACGCGGGGTGCGGTTCCCCCGCCCGTCGCGTCCGACTTGGCATCGGTCCGCTGCCTTTGGCCTGCCTCGAACCGCTTGTACGAATCTGTTCGCGCACGACCGGATCAAGAAGCTTGAGGCGAGACGTTCGTCTGAGATATCTACGGCTGCCTTTGCTCCCGCGCCGACTTTTCTGAGCCCTCGATGTGGATCGACTTGTGTCAAGAGCAGCGAGGCAGGCGGATCGCCGTGATCAGCATCCAGATCGCCTCCGCTGTGCTGATGGCCCGCGCAAACGCCCAAAAAAGGGCGAGAGCAAGCGCGTTACTTGACGGTGGCTCTCTGGTCGGGCATCGTGTACTCGCGGCAACGAAGGGAAAGGCCAGTGAGTTCTGGAGCGGATTCGTTGCTGCGGCAGCTGTGGCGTGCGGCTCCTGCAAGGAGTTGTAGCAATGGCTGACTTGGCCGTTCTCGTCGTCGCGGGCCGGCGGATCTTCCGAGATGCGATCTGCACGGCGCTGGCGGAAACGCCTGGCGTCGCGGTCTGCAGAGCCGCGGCGGGTCCGCGCGATGCGGTGGAAGACGCAGAAAGCGTCACACCGGACGTCATCCTCCTCGACGCCGGGCTACCCGACGCACTTCCGGCAGTTGCAGCTTTTCAAGGGGTCTGGCCGGGCGTGCGCACTATCGTCTTCGCTGCCTCGGAGATCGGAACCGAACTTCTCCGGTTCGCAGAGGCCGGAGCCACCGGCTTCCTCTTGCGCGAGGACTCGCTTGACCAGGTCGCAGATGTCATCGAGCGCATCGGCCGGGGCGAGGCGGTCTTCCCGCCGACGCTCGCGGCGGCATTGCTGACGCGGTTAGCCACACCTGCCCCTCGACTGCCCGACTCGGGCACATTGCGGCTGACCACACGAGAGCTGGAGGTTGCGCGCTTGCTGGCCGACGGCGTCTCGAACAAGGAGATCGCTCGCCGCCTGCACATCGAGTTGGCGACGGTCAAGAACCACGTTCACAACATCCTCAGGAAGCTTCAGGTCAGCCGCCGCACCGAGATCAGACAGGTACTTGGCAGCATCTCGGGCAGCTGACGCTTCGTCTGGCCGCGCGAAAGATAGATCCCGATCTAGATCAAATTTAGATCCAGTGATCTATTGCTGATCGTACCGGCCGGCTCTACTCTGCGCGACTCGCCGCAAGTGCGGCGCCAACTGAAAGTCACGAGGACGGGGGGAATCTTGGCGGGAAGGGTCATCGCAAACGCGGGCCGGACGTTCGTTGCGGCCCTGTTGTCGGCCGCGATTGGAATGACGGTTTTCGGCCTTGGTTCGGGTGCCGCCGCAGACGTACGAACGAAGCAGACGACGGCAAAGCCAGAAAAGCCAGTAGTTCTCTCGGCCAGTCAGACGATCCGGGTTCCCGGCCTGCCGCGGGGTGCGCGCGAGGTCCTGAACGAGCGGACTCGAACCTCCCGCACCTACCTGACGAACGATTCGCGCTTGACGATGGCCTATCCCGGCTCGATCAACTACCGCGACGCATCGGATCGCTGGCGGCCGATCAACGACACCCTCGTCCCGAGCTCGCAGGCCGGTTATGCGTTCACGGAGAAGGCGAACGCCTACCGGCTCAGGCTGCCCTCGCGGCTCGGTTCGCGTCCAGTCCGGATTGGATCCGGCAAGGCCTGGCTCAGCTTCGCCCTCCGGGGCGCGCACGGCCAGGCCCGCACGAAAGGCGCGACGGCGACGTACCCCGACGCACTTCCTGCGACGAACGTGAGCTATACGGCAAGCGCCGACGGGGTCAAGGAGGCGTTGACGCTTCGGAACCCGGCTGCCCCGCGGAGTTTCAGCTACGACCTTGCGCTGAACTCGGGACTGAGCGCGAAGCAGCTCGCGAACGGCGCAATCGTCGTACGCAATACGAGTGGCCGGCTAGTCTTCGGCATTCAAGCGCCCTACATGTACGACCGCGCAGGGGCGAGCGCGCGCGTTGGCGCCCGGCTCGAACGAACGCAGAGCGGATACCTCCTCAGCTTGCGGCCGAGCGCAGCCTGGCTGCAAAGCAGTAAGCGCGCCTGGCCGGTCACGATCGACCCGACCACTGACACCTACTCGAGCGGGCGAGCCTGTTATCTCGCGAGCAATACCCCGACGACGAGCTTCTGTAATGGACTGACCCTGAAGCTCGGTTACGACGGCGCCAACAAGTACCGCCCGGTGCTCCAGTTCGACGTTTCCGGCCTCGACCACAGCTCGGTCGTGCTCAACGCCGAGCTCGGGCTCTACATCCAAAGCAAAACAACCGCGAACGTGGCTCCGATCGGCGTCTACCAGCTGACCCGACCGTGGTTCCAGGCAAGCTGGAACAACGCCGACACCGGCGTTCCTTGGACCGCGCCGGGCGGCGACTTCGCCTCAACAGCCGCAGCGACGAATTCCGCGGTTGGTGCGAGCACGGGCGCCTTCAGGCTCTACCCGACGCAGCTCGTGCAGCAATGGGTCAACGACCCGAGCACGAACGACGGTTTGCTCTTGAAGCAGACGAGCGAAAATGTGAGCAACGTGCTGACGCTTGGAGGCACGGATCCTTCCGTCCCGGCCGACCAGATGCCATACCTGGCCGTCACCACGGTCTTCGCTCAGGGCGGCTGGGGTCGATACTCGATGGTTGCCAGCCAGCAGCTCGACGATCACCTCGGGCTGTCGGTGAACGCCTCGACCGGCAACCTGCTCGTCAGCGCGCATGACTTCGCACTGGCGGGACTCGGTCCGAATGTCAGCTTCGACCGCTACTACAACAGCCTTGCCGAGCTCGACCCGGCCGGCGGCGGCCAGATGAACTGGGACTGGATTATGGGAACCGGCGTCGATGTCTACCTGCAGGTCTTCAACGACGGCTCCGTCGGCTACCACGCCGCGAGTGGCTTCTCGGTTCCCTTCATCCACAACGCCGACGGCAGCTTCACGCCGCCGGGCTCCCTCGACTCCCAGCTGGTCAAGAACGGCGACGCCACCTACACGCTAACCGCAAACGGCGACGGATCGCAGCAGAGGTTCGATGCCAACGGCTTGCTTACGACTGAGCTCGACGCCAACGGGAATGCGACGTCCTTCACCTACGTGGCGACTCCCCCGAGCGTCTGCTGCACGGGTCCTTGGCAGCTGACGAGCATCACTGACGCCCAAGGGCGAGCGACGACTTTCAGCTACGACGCAAGCAGCGGCTTGCTGAAGACCGTCACCGATCCCGTCGGCCGCCTCTATAGGTACGCCTACGACCCGTCGACCGACGAGCTGACGAGCTACACGGATCCAACCAACGCGATCACTCGCTACGCGTACAACGGCGTTGGCGCGCTTTCGCAGATCACCGATCCGAAGGGCAACCTGACGAAGGTCACCTACGACGCTATCTACCGCGTCGCCTCGATCACGCGGGTCACCGGCGGAGGCGTTGGACCGAAGACCACGTTCACATACAACGATTCGAACAGCGGCGCCATCCCGCCTTACAACACCGTCGTCAAAGATCCGAATAACCACATCACAACCTACTTCTACGACAGCTCCTAACGCGTCACAAAGATTACGGACCCGAAGGGCAACTCTCTTCAAACCAGCTACACAGACG
>JALYLK010000232.1 GCA_030774275.1 Actinomycetota bacterium | reverse complement strand
GGAACGTTCGTGATGGGCGGCCCCTTCGGCGACAACTCGGGCTCGATGAGCCTGCTGGAAGGCGTCAGTGCCGACGAGGCCAGACGGATCATCGCCGAGGATCCGTTCGTCGAGAATGGCGTCTTCGTGCTCGAAGATGTCCGCGAATGGGACGTCTTCGTCGACGAACTGTCGGCGCGCGTCTAAGAATCCGCCGCCGCGAACATGCGCCGGGCCCGATCGGTCATAGCCACGGCACCCTTGGCATCGTAGATCTCGATCGCTCGCTCGACCGCACGCTCGGCCTCGGCGGTTTTGCCGGCCAGATAGAGGACATGGCCGAGGTCCTCGTACGCCTCGCCTTTCGCGATGGCCATGTCGACCGTGTCGGCGAGTTCGCAGGCCTCGCGTGCGAGTTGCTCGGCCTCGTCGAGTCTGCCGCGCCGCGCCAGAACCTTTGCCTGCACCTGCCGCACGAGCATCTGCGTGATCGCATCGTCGCTAGCGCCCAGCTCCGCGCCTCGACGCGCCGCCTCGAACGCGGCGTCGAAGTCGCCGAGCTCGTAGTGGATCTGACCTTGGAAACCGAGGGCCGTCGACAGCCAGGACCGGTCGCCCGACTTCTCGAGCATTGCGCAGCCGCGCTTGCTGAACTCGAGGGCGGCGGTCGGGTCACCGGCGAGCTGCTCGGTCTGGGGTGCTTGCATGCCAAGCGCCAACGCGAGCGCGACGGAGGCTCCACGGTCCTCGAGTTGGGCCTGGAGTGCCCGCGAGCGGGTGCGAGCCTCGTCGAAGCGTCCGAGCATTCCGAGCGTGAAGACGCAGTCGATCTCGAGGACCGGGTGCGTGAAGCCGCTCGCTTCCTGCTCGGCGGCCCAGTCCAGCATCTCCAGGAGGTGGGTCGTGCCGTGGAAGCGACCGGCGGCTTGGTACGGGAGCAGCCACGCCTGGAGGTGCGGCAGCCCGAGTCGACCGGCGACGATCGCGCCTTGATCGAATGCCTCGCGCGCATGGTCCATATGGCCGCGGAGGTGGCCGATCGATCCGCGCCCGAAGTGGGCAACGTAGAGCGCCAGTAGGTCTCCGGCTTCCTCGAGCTCGGGCAACGCCTCTTCGATCACGAGCTCGAGACGGTTGGTCGCGCCCTCGGGCTCGACGTAAGAGGCATAGATGCCTTGCTCGATTGCGGCGGCGCGTTCGGCGATGCGGTCACCGGATATCGCCGCGCGCTCGACGAGCACGCCGGCGCTCTCGTAAGCGCGTTGAATCTGGCCGGCGAAGAACAGACCGTGCAGCCGGTCGACCTCGAGGAGGAGGTAAATCTCGCCCTCCGGCACGAGCGCGAGACCACGCTCGATCAGGTTTAGGGCGGCCGCCGAGTCGTCACGAAGAATCGCGCGATGCGCCGCCGACTCCAGCCGGTTGCGGGCTGCAGCCATCAGCTCCGGGTCGTCGGGCGCACCGAGCTCGGTGCGGTAGCGCCAGGCCTGCTCGAGGTGGTAGCCAAGGATCTCGTCGAGCTCGACAAGCTCGGCGCCGTGCTGCTCGAGCCAATTGGCAAAACTCTGGTGCAGGTCGGCACGGTCCGCCTTCGGGAGCGCGTCGTAGGCGGCGTCGCGAATCAGCAGATGGCGGAAGCGAAACGCGTCGTCGCCGGCGTGCTGCGTGCGATCCGGCCGGACGAGCTCCTTACGAACGAGGCTCATCAACTGCCGCGTCACCTGGTGTTCCTCGGGCGCGAGCGCCTCGACGACCCCGCGATGGAAGACGTTGCCCTCGACCGCCCCACGCTCGAGCACGACGCGCTCGTGCGGGTCGAGCTGGTCGAGCCGCGCCGCGAGGAGGGCCTGGATCGTCGGCGGCACGGTGATCTCCGCGAGCTCGCCGTCTCCGTCCTGAAGCTCCGCAACCATCGCGACCATCTCCTCGACGAAGAGCGGGTTGCCTCCGGCAGCCTCGAGGATGCGGGCGCGAAGCTTGCCCTCCACGTCCGCAGGCAGCAAGCTCGTCAGCAGCTCGGCGGCTTCGTCGGTTCCGAGCGGCTCGAGCAAGACGTTCGTCGCGTTCAGCTTCCCGCCGCCCCACGACTCCCGGCGGTCGAGCAGCTCCGGTCGGCCCATGCAGAGCAGCAGGATCGGCGCGTCGCGGCTTAGATCGGCGATGTGCTCGACGAGGTCGAGAAAGGTCGGCTCGCCCCAATGGATGTCGTCGAAGACGACCACGACGGGCCTGTCGGCCGCGCGCGCCTCGAGCAGCTTGCGGAAGGCCCAGGCGATCTCGTCGGCCGAGCTTGACGCGTCGTCCTCGCCGAGGATCGGGGCGAGGCCGGGATGCTCGGCTGAATCCGCCTTTAGCTGGATCGCGACTTCGGTGACCGGGAAGTAACTGATCCCATCGCCGTATGAGAGGCAGCGACCCGACACGACCGTCGCGCCATCGAGGCC
>JALYLK010000231.1 GCA_030774275.1 Actinomycetota bacterium | reverse complement strand
CCCCAACCCGGCCCGATCAGGCGAGCTCGATCGGACCCGAGTTTCTCCGTGAGGTGTATCCGCTGTTGCGCGCGACAAGCGACTTCGTCGTCCTCGACAGCTCGCCGGGCTTCACACCGGAGGTCATCTCCGCGATCGACGCGTCGACCTATGTCTGCATGATCGGGACGCTCGACACGCTTTCGCTCAAGAACACACGCCTAGGCCTCGAGACGCTCGAGCTGATGGGCTACGACTCCGACCGGATCGTCCTGGTTCTCAACCGCGCTGACAGCCGGGTCGGCATCGACGACGACGACGTCCTCACGGTCGTGGGCAAGCGTCCCGATGTCCGCATTCCGAGCGACGTCGAGGTCCCGCGTGCGGTCAACGAGGGAATGCCGATCGTGCTCGCCAAGCCCGACTCGGCGGCGGCGGGCGCCTTTCGGACGCTTGCGGACGAGTTCCTCCGGCGGGAAGGCGAAGAGACGATCCCGGTGGAGGCTGTTCGCGGGCTATCCGGTTCCCGGCGGTCCCGCGACGACAACGGCGCGACCCCAGGGGTCGGGCCCAGTGAACCCCGCAAGCGGCTACGGCTGGGATCAAGGAGGCGCTGATGGAACTTCACGAACGACTGACGACTTCACGGCAAGCACCGCCGCCGGGACGAGACGATCCCTTCGCGGAGATCAAGAACCGCGTGCACATGGCGGTGATCGGAGACCTCGGACCGCAGCTGTTCAACGTCAGCATGGACCCAGTGGCGCTCCGCGACCGCGTTCTCATCGATATTCGGTGCCACCTGTCCGACGAGCAAGGCATCTCGCGAGACGACCGTGAGCGGCTCGCCTCCGCGATCGCCGACGACGCGCTCGGCCACGGCCCGCTCGAGCGGCTGCTCGCCGACGACAGCATCTCCGAGATCATGGTCAACGGCCCCTACGACATCTGGATCGAGCGTCACGGCCGCCTCTTCGATACCAACGTTCGCTTCGACGACGAGTCGCACATGCGGCGGATCATCAACAAGATCGTCGCCGAGGTCGGGAGACGGGTGGACGAGTCCTCTCCGATGGTGGATGCCCGCCTGCCCGACGGCAGCCGCGTCCACATCATCATCCCGCCGCTGAGCCTGAGCGGACCGCTGATCACGATTCGTAAGTTCAGCAAGAAGCGGCTGACCCTGGACGAGCTGGTCAAGCTCGGGTCGCTCAACCCCGAGTCTGTCGATTACCTCCAGCGCTGCGTGCACGCCGAGCTGAACATCCTCATCTCCGGCGGCACCGGCTCGGGCAAGACGACGCTTTTAAACGCGCTGTCGGCCGCTATTCCGGACGAGGACCGGATCATCACGATCGAAGACGCGGCGGAGCTCCAGCTAAACCAACGCCACGTGCTCCGGCTCGAGTCGCGCCCGAAGAACATCGAGGGGGAGGGCGAGGTGCCCATTCGAGAGCTCGTTCGCAACTCGCTGCGCATGCGTCCCGACCGGATCGTCGTCGGCGAGGTCCGCGGCGCCGAGGCGCTCGACATGCTCCAGGCCATGAATACCGGCCACGACGGCTCGCTGTCGACCGTCCACGCCAACTCGCCGCGGGACGCCCTCGCGAGGGTCGAGACGATGGTCTTGATGGCGGGCTACGACCTGCCGGTGCGCGCGATCCGGCAGCAGGTCTGCTCGGCGCTCGACCTGATTGTCCACCTCGAACGGCTGGAGGACGGCTCGCGGCGGGTGACCGCGATCACCGAGGTTCAGCGGATGGAGGCGGAGGTCGTCACGCTCCAGGATCTCTACAAATTCAAGTTTGCCGAGGGGACGGGTGATGGCAAGATCGTCGGCAACCTCGACTGCACCGGCTTGCGGCCGGCGTCGTTGCACAAGTTCGAGAAACGCGGCATTTCGCTGCCGCTGACGATGTTTCAGCCTGGCCCCCTGCAAGGCAACGGGACAGCGGAGCGGTCGACGCTGTGAAGCGGCGGCTTACGATCGGCCTCGCCGCGGCCCTGATCACGGCCGCTACGGCTGTCCAAGCGGCCGCAGCGGCCGTGCCCGCAGTTCAGTTGACCCCGACCGGAAAGGCCGTGTGGCCCGACCGAGAGCTTGTGATCTCGTTGCGCTCGGGGCAGCGGATTCAGCCCTCTCGCTTCAAGGTGCTCGAGAATGGGAAGCCAGTGCTCGGCGCCAGAGTCGTGCCCGCGAGCGCCGTGCAGGGGACGTTCGGCGCCATGCTCGTGATCGACACGAGCAACAGCATGCGGGGAGGCCCGATCAGAGGTGCGGTGGATGCGGCCCGCGCGTTCGCCGCACGCCGCAACGT
>JALYLK010000230.1 GCA_030774275.1 Actinomycetota bacterium | reverse complement strand
ACTGGCGGCCGTCGTGCCGGTCTTCGCTCCGGGATCGCCCATGATCTTGCCCAGCGAGCTCTTGCGCGAGATCCCGACGAGAATCGGCCGGCCCAACGCGGTCAGCTCGTCCAGGCGGCGCAGGAGCTCGAAGTTGTGCTCCACGGTCTTGCCGAAGCCGATCCCGGGGTCGAGGCAGATCGACTCCTCGCGGATCCCCTGCGAGACCGCAAAGGTAAGCCGTTCGTCGAGGAAGCGCGCAACGTCGGCGACTACATCGCCGTAGCGCGGGTCCTGCTGCATCGTCCGCGGCTTGCCCTGCATGTGCATCAGGCAGAGGTAGGCGCCGTGGTCGGCGACGACGCCCGCGAGCTCGGGGTCGGCGCGCAGGGCGGTGACGTCGTTCACGAGCTCGGCCCCAAGCTCCAGGGCCCGTGCGGCCACCTGCGACTTGGCGGTGTCGATCGAGACAGGGACGCCGGACAGCCCTTCGAGCATGGGAACGACTCGTCGCAGCTCCTCCTCGAGCGAGACGCTCTGCGAGCCGGGGCGCGTCGATTCGCCGCCGACGTCAACGATCGCTGCGCCCTCGTCGAGCATCCGCCGGGCTGACCCGACGGCGTCGGCCTGCTCGAAATTGACGCCACCGTCCGAGAACGAGTCCGGCGTCACGTTGACGACGCCCATCACTGAAGGGCGAGGAAACCGCTGCTCGAAGGGAACGTTCACGGCAGAAGCCTAGTGCGCACCACGCGGCCCAGTGACCTGGCGGGCAACGTCACGGGCCAGACCACTAGATTGGGTTTATGGGCGAAGTCGAGGAACGCCGCCGCGCGGCGTGGCGTTTCGTGCGCGCGGTCGTCCGCTCACAGGCCGGCGGCGTCACAGGCGCGGTTCTCTCCGGCCTGCTCTGGCAGACGGGCGCGATCGCGGCGCCGCTGATTGTCAAGTATGCGATCGACCACGGGGTCGTCCCGCGCGACAAGCATGCGCTGCTCGTCTGGCTGCTGGCGTTGCTCGGGGTCGGCCTGCTCGAGGTCGTCGCCGGAGGCATGCGCCACATCTATGCGATCCGCAACCGCTCGGCGACGGACGCGCGCGTGCGCGACGCAATCTTCGCTCACGCCCTCCGCCTCGACGCCTCCTACCACGACCGCGTCGGGCCGGGAGAGCTGATGAGCCGCGCTTCCTCGGACTCCGAGCACGTCGCGCGGATGATGGACGCGATCGGCCACACGATCGGCTATGCGCTCACCGTGGTTGCCGTGGCGATCGTGATGCTCTTTCTCGACCCCGGACTGGCGGTCCTGGTGCTGATCCCCCTGCCGTTCGTCAGCGTCGCCGCCTGGGCGTACTCCCAGCGCTACGACGCTCGCACGCGCCGCTTGCAGGAGGCATGGGCGGGCGCAGCAACGCTCGTCGAGGAGACGGTCAGCGGGATCCGCGTCGTCAAGGGACTCGGAGCCGGGGGCGCTCTCTCGAACCGTTTCCGGGAGCGCAGCGACGAGATCGTGCGCCGCGCGCTCGACGTGGCGCGACTCGACGCTGTCTTCAATCCGGCGCTCGAGCTGCTTCCCCTGCTCGGAATTGCGGCCGTGCTCTGGGTCGGCGGCCGACAGGTGATCGACGGCAGCCTCAGCCTCGGCTCGTTCGTAGCCTTCAACGCCTACGTCGTCATGCTCGTCTGGCCGCTGCGCGTACTTGGTCAGCGGGTCTCGACCCTCCAGAAGGCGCTCGCCGCGAGCGCACGGATCACCGAGGTGCTCGAGACCGAGCCGCGCCTACGCGAGCCGCGGCATCCGCGGAAGCTCGACCGACCCGTCCGCGGCGAGGTTCGCCTGGAGGGCGTGCGTTTCGGCCACGAGGGCGACCGGGCGGTGCTGGACGGGCTCGATCTGGAAATCCGCTCAGGCGAGTCGGTCGCGCTGGTCGGGGCGACCGGTTCCGGCAAGAGCACGGTGGCCGGCCTGCTGGCCCGGCTCTACGACCCGGACGCAGGCAGCGTGCTGCTGGACGGGCACGACGTGCGCGAGCTTCGGCTCGCCGACGTCAGGGGTGCCGTCGCTCTCGTTTTCGAGGAGACGTTCCTCTTCACCGAGAGCGTGCGCGAGAACATTCGCTTCGGGCGCCCGGATGCCGAGGACGAGGCTGTGCTCGGCGCCGCCAGGCTCGCTGGAGCGGCCGGTTTCATCGCCGAGCTTCCGGACGGATATGACACCGTGCTCGGCGAGCGCGGCTTCTCGCTGTCGGGCGGACAGCGACAGCGGATCGCGATCGCGCGCGCGATTCTCGCGGATCCCGCGGTGCTCGTCCTCGACGACGCGACCTCTGCCGTCGACGCGACGAAGGAGCACGAGATTCGCGCCGCGCTGGCAAAGGTGATGCGCGGGCGGACGACCCTCGTGATCGCGCACAGGCCCGCGACCATCGCGCTCGCAGACCGCGTCGCGGTGCTCGAGGACGGACGGATCGTGGACGAAGGAACGCATGCAGAGCTGGTGCGCCGCTCGGCGAGCTACCGGGAGCTCCTGGCGCTCGAGAGCGAGGCGGCATGAACAAGGCGTCGACTCGGCGACGCCGCATAGAGGTCGGTCGGGCTTCGCCTGAGCGGCCGTCTCGACCCGAGACACACGACGCAAGCGGCCAGGACGGGTTGTCGGTATGAACAAGCGGGCGTCGTTGCGCGAGATCTGGCGCGAGACGCGCGGCCTGATCCGGCCGGTTCGGGGCCGCTACCTCGGCGCCGCCGCGGCCGTGATCGTCTCGACCCTGATCACCCTCTCGGGCCCGGCGCTCGTCCGCTACGCGATCGACGCCGGAATCTCGAAGCACGAACGCGGCCCGCTCGACGCCGCGGCGGCCGCCTTCCTGGTCCTCGCCCTGGCGAAGCCCTTTGTCGTGCGCGCCCAGACCCTGCTGGCGGCGAGCGCAGGCGAGCGGTTCCTCGGCTCCCTCCGGACGGCGACCTTCGACAAGCTGCAGGCACTTCCGCTCGGCTTCTTCGAGCGCGAGCGCGCGGGCGTGCTCGTCTCGCGGCTGACCTCTGACGTCCAGTCACTGACGGAGTTCATCCGCGAGGCGCTGATCGAGGTCGTCGGCAGCGGCCTCCAGATCGCACTCACGGTGGTCGTGCTCGTGATCCTGTCGCCCAAGCTCGCGCTCGTTTCGCTCGTCGCGCTGCCGATCCTGATCGCGTCGAGCTGGACGTTCCACCACAGCGCCGGCCGCGTCTACCACGCGATCCGCGATCGGGTTGCCGACACGCTGACCGCCCTCCAGGAAGGGCTTGCCGGCGTGCGCGTCGTGCAGGCGTTCCGGCGGGAAGGGCGCACGCTCGAGACCTACAACCCCCGCAGCCAGGCACAGGTGCGCGCCTGGCGCAGCGCCTCATTCGTGAACATCCGCCTATTCACGATGATCCCGCTGGCGCAGACCGCCGCGCTGATCGCCGTGCTGCTGGTGGCCGCCTCGATGTACCGCCACGGGTCGATCTCGACCGGGACGATTGCCGCCTATGTGCTCTATCTCGTACAGCTCTTCGACCCGATCGCCCGCTTCAGCGAGTGGCTCGGGGAATTCCGGCAGGGACTGGCGGCGCTGGGCAAGATCGTCGGCTTGCTGCGCACCCCGAACTCGATCGTCGAGCAAGACGGGGCGATCGAGCTTCCTGGGAGAGGGGCTTTGGCGTTACGCGGAGTCACCTTTGGCTACGACGGTGATCGTCCGGTCGTCCACGACGTCACAGTGGAATTCGCGGTGGGCGAGCACGTTGCGCTCGTCGGCGCCACCGGCGCCGGGAAGTCGACGCTGGCGAAGCTGCTCACGCGTCAGTACGACCCACAGCACGGCGAGATCACCTTCGGCGGCATCGACCTGCGCGACGCGACGCTCGAGTCTCTGCACCGCCGGATCGTGGTCCTGCCGCAGGAGGGCCACCTGTTCAGCGGCACGATCGCCGACAACATTCGCCTCGCCCAGCCGGACGCCTCTGCCGAGGAGGTTGTCCATGCTCTAGACCGGATCGGCGCACGGGAGCGCTTCGAGTCGCTACCCGACGGGCTACAGACGGACGTTCAGACTCGCGGGCTTCGACTCTCGGCCGGCGAGCGGCAGCTGGTCGGCATCGCCCGTGTCGCGCTCGCGGACCCGGCCGTGATCGTGCTCGACGAGGCGACGTCGAGCCTCGACCCGGCCACCGAAGCCGCGGTCGAGCGCGCACTCGCCGCGGTTGCGGCGGGCCGCACGGTCGTCACGATCGCGCATCGCCTCTCGACCGCCGAGCGAGCCGACCGCGTGGTCGTCATGGAACAGGGCCGTGCCGTCGAGGTTGCCTCCCACGACGAGCTCGTCGAACAGGGAGAGCGCTACGCGGCGTTGTGGGCTTCGTGGCAAGCGGGGCTCGAGCTCACGGCTTGACGGCCAGGTCCCGCGACCGGGTCCCGGGACATGCCCCCCGACCTGGTCCACGGACATGCCTTGGGACCGGGTCCCGGGCCAAGGCTCGGGACCCGGTCCCGGCGGCACAACAGTGGCTGCGCCTGGGTATCGCGCGTTTGTCGAAGAAGGACTCAGCGCGCTACGCAAGGTCTACATCGGCCGGGTCTGGGGACCTGGTCCCAGGACATGACCGTGGACCAGGTCGGCGGACACGTCCGCGGACCCGGTCCGAGCGTTAACCCTTCGCGCCTTCGGGAGGCGGAGGCTGCATTGTCGCGCCCGGAAGCGGGAAGGGGCGCGGCTTCGGCTTGGGCAGGCGCTTCGGCTCCTCGGTCGGCGTCCCAGGCTCGGCCTCGTCCTCGTCGGTGAAGACCTCTTCCTCGGGCGCACCGGCAAGCAGGCGCTCGAACTGATCCTTGTCGATCGTCTCCCGCTCGATCAGGATCATCGAGAGTTTGTGCAGCTCGGCCATGTGCTCGGTGAGCACGCTGACCGCCAGCGCGTGGCCCTCCTCGATGACCCGCCTGATCTCGTCGTCGATCTCGCGGGCGATCTCCTCGGAATAGTCGGGCTCAGCGCCCATCTCACGGCCGAGGAACGGCATGTCGTGGTTGCGCCCAAGCACCCGCGGGCCGAGCTTGTCGCTCATGCCGTACCGCATGATCATCTGCTTCGAGATCGAGGTGACCTTCTCGAGATCATTCGCGGCCCCGGTCGTGACCTCCTGGAAGACGAGCTCCTCTGCGGCACGCCCGCCGAGCGTCATCGCCAATTGCTCCATCAGCGCGGTCTTCGTCGTGAGGTACCGATCCTCGCGAGGGAGCGAGATCGTGTAACCGAGGGCCTGGCCGCGGCTGATCACGGAGATCTTGTGCACCTCGTCTGTGTGCTCGAGGTAGTGGCCGACGAGGGCGTGGCCAAGCTCGTGGTAGGCCGTGATCTTGCGCTCCTCCTCGGAGAGCAGGCGCGTCTTCTTCTCCGGCCCTGCGATCACCCGCATGATCCCTTCTTCGAGCTCCTCCTGCTGGATCACCTTCTTGCCGCGCCGGGCAGCCAGCAGCGCGGCCTCGTTGACGAGGTTCGCCAGGTCGGCGCCGGTGAAGCCCGGCGTCCCGGCGGCGAGCGTATCGAGGTCGATCTCGGGCGCGATCGGCTTGCCCTTGGCGTGCACCTCTAGGATCTTGCGGCGCCCTATGCGGTCGGGCCGGTCGACCACGATCTGACGATCGAAACGGCCGGGGCGCAGGAGGGCCGGGTCGAGGATGTCCGGCCGGTTCGTGGCCGCGATCAAGATGATGTTGTCCTTCAGCTCGAACCCGTCCATCTCGACGAGGAGCTGGTTCAAGGTCTGCTCGCGCTCGTCGTGGCCCCCGCCGAGGCCGGCGCCGCGGTGACGGCCGACGGCGTCGATCTCGTCCATGAAGACGATGCACGGAGCTGCCTGCTTGGCCTGCTCGAAGAGGTCGCGTACGCGGGAGGCGCCAACGCCGACGAACATCTCGACGAAGTCGGAGCCGGAGATGGAGAAGAACGGCACGCCGGCCTCGCCGGCGACCGCGCGGGCTAGCAGCGTCTTACCGGTGCCTGGCGGCCCGTAGAGCAGCACACCCTTCGGAATGCGCGCGCCGAGCGCCTGGAACTTCTTCGGGTTCTCGAGGAACTCCTTGATCTCGTGGAGCTCCTCGACCGCCTCGTCCACGCCGGCGACGTCCTTAAAGCCGATCTTCGGCGAATCCGGCGCCATCCGCTTGGCGCGGCTCTTGCCGAAGCTCATCACCTTCGAGCCGCCGCCCTGCACCTGGTTCATCAGGAAGATCCAGAAGGCGAACAGGAGCACGAATGGCAGCAGCGAGGTCAAGAACCCGAGCCAGGACCAGTTGCCGGTGCCCTTCGAATCGTAGGACACACGATTTTGATCGAGCGCCGTCTCGATGCCTGGCACCGACTGGTCGGCCGGATAGTGGACGGAGTACTTCTTGCCGTCTGTCAGCTTGCCGCTGATCTGCCGCTTGCTGGGATTGAACTCGGCGCTGCTGATCTGGCCGGTCTTGATGTCTTGCCGGAACTCCGAATAAGTGACCTTCTGGGTGTTCTTCCCGTGCGGGATCAGGGTCTGGCTCGCCAGGTAGACGAGCAGCACGATCACGAAGAGCGGGAAGAGTGCGCTGCGGAAGAATCGGTTCACGAAACCTCTATCGGCAGGGTACCAGGGTGCATGAGCCTCACCAATCGCCCCGTTTGGATGACTCGCCGTTCGTCTTTGGCGCGTGACGAGCGCTAAATGCCGTCAGGCAAAGCGTCGTCGCTGAGCACCGCGACGTAAGGCAGGTTGCGGTAACGCTCTCCGAAATCCAGCCCGTATCCGATCACGAAACGATTCGGTATCTCGAAGCCGACGTAGCGGACCGGAACGTCGATCTCCCGGCGATCGGGCTTGGTCAGGAGCGCGCAGACCTCGAGGGTCGCCGGCTCGCGGGATTCGAGGTTGCGCATCAGGTACGAGAGCGTCAGTCCGGAGTCGATGATGTCCTCGACGACGAGCACGTGGCGTCCTTCGATGTTGATGTCGAGGTCCTTCAGGATTCGCACGACGCCGGATGAGTCAGTGGAGGCGCCGTAGCTCGAGATCGCCATGAAGTCGACCTCGCACGGGATGGTCAGCTTGCGCATCAGGTCGGCCATGAAGAAGACGGCGCCCTTGAGGACGCCGATCAAGAGCAAGTCGCGGCCTTCGTAGTCGGCTGAGATCTCGGCGCCGAGCTCGGCGATGCGCGCTCTGAGGGCTTCGGTGTCGACGAGAACTTCGCCGACCGCACTCTCCAATTCAGTCTGCGACACGCTCCACCTTCACGTCCGGGTGGTCGAGGACGCCGGGGACCGCGACAACCTCGTCGCCGCGCACGACGAGAGGCCACGCCTCGCGCTCCGATCTGGGGATCTTGGCGTCGACGAACACGTCTTGGATCTTCTTCTGCCGGCCTGCGAGCCTGTCGCCGGGCCGCCAGCCTCGTACCTTAAGGCCTCCGAGCTCGGACTCGATCCGCCACTCGCCCCAGCGAACCGCGCCGTCGAGCGCGACCGGCCCGCGCTCCAGCCAGAGGCGGTCGTACTCGCGGACGACCTGGACACCGTCGCCGAGATCGAGCCGCTTCGATCCGACGGGCGATGCGATCAGCTCGGCGAGGGCCGGTTCGAGCGTGCTGCGCTCCTCGAGCGCACGCAAGACGTTGGCGTCGGCGGCCGGGTGGATGCGGCGGAGCAGGGGCAGGATCTGCCCGCGGATCAGGCCCCGCGTGGTGTCGCTGTTCGTGCTGTCCGTGCGGTATTCGAGGCCGTGGGCCCGACAATACGCTTCGGTTTCCTCTCGCCAGAGAGGCAGCAGGGGGCGAACGACTCCGTCCTCGCGTTTGGGCTTGATTCCGGTCGCGCGGCCGCTCGTCACCAGGCGGTAGAGGATCGTCTCCACCTGGTCGGAGGCGGTATGCCCCGTGGCGCGAAGGCGATCGACGGCGAAGGCGTAGCGAATGTCGCG
>JALYLK010000229.1 GCA_030774275.1 Actinomycetota bacterium | reverse complement strand
CTCCTGCCTCGCCTGTTCCTCGCCTCGCTTGTTGTCGAGGTTGACGACGTTGGCGCCGTGCCCCTCATCCTCAACGATCACGTTGGACCCCCGTTCGTGGAGTACGTTGTTGCCTGGGCTGGCGACTCGGCGCGCTGCTCGCTCACGCCGCCTCTCCAAGTCCGCCGGTTTCTTTCTTTTCATCTAGTAGTGGAGGTTGAATAGAAAGAAAATCTCCCTCAAGAGAAGGGAGATCCCCTGTCCAGTAGTAGTAAGGATCGCCTCTCACTCCACGACCGCCTTTAGAGATGTCGGGGTCTTTCTCTAGTGCCTTGGTAATGGCGCTGCGATTTGTCCCCTCGATACGCTCGAGGATCTCGTCCACGGTCAGGCGCTGGCCGTCGAGCAAGGTCTGAACCTGCTCTTGCAGCGCTTCTCCGGTTGCGGCGTCGATCGAGCCGAGGGGGATGTAGCCCTCATCGGTCAGGTCGATCACGAGATCCGGTGGCGTCTCGTCAAAGCGGCTGAGCGAGTAGATGACCCGTTGCGTGCTCGGGGCGTGTCCGTCCCGGCGCCGCAAACTGAGCAGAACGTCGACCGCGCCGCCGAAGGCAGAGCTCCCGCGGGCGGATTCCCCAACCTCGCCACCGCCCTTGCGGCTGTGTCGGACGATTGCGACTGCAAGCCCGTGAAGCGTGGCGGCTTGCTGTAGGGGCGCGATTGCCGTGAGCGCGTCGCCGGCCGAGTTCTCGCCTTCGCCCTGGAGACCGCTGAACTGCGCCAGCGTGTCAACCACGAGCAGGCGCGCCCCGATTCGGAGGGCCTCGGCGATCGCCCCTTCGACTACAACGGGCCAGTCGAGTCCGAAGACATCCCCGAAGCGAAGCACTCGGAAGTCGTCTCGGTCGAGTAGGTCTGCTCGGCGCAGCGTCTCGCGGAAGGAGGCTGTCGGCTGCTCGCTCAGGTAGACGATCGGGGTTGCCGTAGTCGGCTGGCCCATGAACTGCTCGCCTTCGAGAACGGCGCGGCAGAGATGCGTTACGAACGTGGACTTGCCGGCGTTCTTGATCTTGCCGTCGAGCTCCGTGAGCGAACCGGCGGCGATCCAGGGTCGAGCGATCCAGTCGATGTCGGGCGAAGCCAGTTCGCCGATCTCGCGGGCCGAGTAGAAGCGCAGCGAACTTTCTCTCTTTTCTTCCTCCCCCCTAGGGTGAACAGAAAGAATCTCCTCGGCTTTCTCGCCGTCTCCGGGCCAGCCGTTCGCGCGGGCGACGGTCTCGACGTCAAGCCGCTGCATGGTCAACCTCTCGGCCGGTAAGCAGCGCTTCGCACGCCTCGATGTTGTCGGCCAGAACAAACGACGCCCAGAGCGCCGCATCTCGATCGGCGTCCTGCAAGACGTGGTCGAGAGCCCGAGCGCCGTGCTGCTGCAAGGTGCCGCGCACATCCTCGCCCCACTCGAGCCAGACCGGACGCGCCCAAGGTAGATCGCGCTTCAGGTCGGCGTTCATCGCACGGCCCGCCTCATCACCGTCCCCCGCCAGGTAGATGAGCGGGAAGCGTTCAACGTGCTCTCGCCACTTCGCCTGCCAGCTGCGCGCCCCCGGCAGGCCGAGAACGCAAAAGGTCTTGATCGGGTGCGGCCCAGCGGTGCCGGCGAACGCCTCGCGCAACGCGAGCGCGTCGGACTCGCCCTCGGCAATCAGGATCGCCACGCTCGCGGGGTCCGTCGCGGCGTCGGGAAGCGTCTCAAGGCCGAGCGGGATCAGGTCAAGATCGCGTTTCTCATACCACGTCCGTCCATCCGCGCAGATGACCTTGGCGTTGTGCTCGCGGCCGTCGGGCAGCCGATAGGGGATGCGGGCGTTGCCCTCCGCATCGACCGTCACGCCAGCATCGTCGAGCACGAGGAATGAGATGCCGCGCCAGGGGCGCTCGGCGAGATTCGCAGGGGCAATCATGCGGCCTCTTCCTCATGGTCGGCGAGGGTGTCTTCCGTCAGGCGCGCGAGCTCGTCTGCAATCAACGAGGAGATGTGCTTCACGTCCGCCTCTGTGGCGATCGTCTGCATTTCCTCGGGGGTGCGCTCGTTGCGCGGGGTCATCGGACTCCTTTTCGGGGGCAACAAAAAGCCCGCTTGCGCGGGCCTCGAAGGTTGTGGACTAAATCGCTGGCGGGCTAGTTCTGGCGGCGTTGCTCGCGGATTCCGTGTCGCGTCAAG
>JALYLK010000228.1 GCA_030774275.1 Actinomycetota bacterium | reverse complement strand
GAAGAGGGGGAAGACCCGGTCGGTGTCGAGGAAGAACGTCAGCTCGACGATCCGGTCGCCTGAGAGCTCGAGCACCTGGAGTGCCCACGGCTCGTGACCGCTTCCGGACTCGCTCGGCTTGTACTGCCCGAAGGCCGGCGAGCCGTTGGCCGCGACGGTGGGGATCACGCGCGAGCCCTTACAGCCGATGCCCGGCCCGAGCCACCACTCGAAGATGTTGTCCCGGCCGCTCAGCCAGAGGTCGTACGGTGGCATCGACTGCGTTGCGTCCTCGTGGATGAGTGACGTGAGCGCTTCCATGTCGTAGGCCTCGAAGGCCTCCACGTAGCGCGTGAGCAGCTCACGGGCGTCGTCGTCGAGCTGTGCGGTGGGATCCGTCCCAACTTCGGCCGAGTCGAGGGTCGCCCGCGCGCGCTGGAGCGCGCTGTTCACGGAGGCGACGCTCGTGTCCAGCAGCTCCGCCACCTCGGCCGCTTTCCAGCGTAGGACTTCGCAGAGGATGAGCACCGCGCGCTGGCGCGGCGGGAGGTGTTGCAGCGCGGCGACGAACGCCAGGCGGATCGTCTCGTGCGCAACCGCAACATCCGCGGGGTCGCTTTCCGGCGCGACGACGCTGTCGGGAACAGGTTCGATCCAGGTCACCTCCGGCAGGACATTCAAATTCGACTCGACCGGCTCGCGCGCCGGCCCGAGATCCATCGGCCGGGCACGCCGCTCGCGGCCGTTCAGGAGGTCGAAGCAGACGTTCGTCGCGATCCGGTAGAGCCAGGAGCGCAGAGCGGCGCGTCCCTCGAAGCGGTCGAGGCTTCGCCAGGCGCGGAGCAGCGTCTCCTGTACGGCGTCCTCGGCCTCGAACGGCGAGCCGAGCATCCGGTAGCAGTACGCGGTGAGTTCCCGGCGGTGTTGCTCGAGCTGCTGCTCGGCGGCGACGGGGTTGGCCGTGAGCGACGAGTCCGGCATCGACCGCCATGGTACGCAAGCGATGAGTTTTGGCGACCGCTGCGGTCCAAGCCGAAGTAGTCAATCCAGAAAGGAGTCAGAGATGGGACAGCCGGTAGTCCACTTCGAGGTGATCGGGAAGGACGGCGACAAGCTCAGGAGCTATTACTCAGAGCTCTTCGGCTGGGAGATCGACTCGAACAACCCGATGAACTACGGGATGGTGACGAGGGAGGGGAACCTGGCGCCGGACGGCTCGGGCATCGGCGGCGGTGTCGCCGGTGGGCCTGACGGCTACGAAGGTCACGTCACCTTCTACGTCGCCGTGCCCGACATCGAGGAAGCCCTCGCGAAGGCGGAGAGCCTCGGCGGCACCCGCGTCATGGGTCCCGAGACGATCATGGACACGATCGAGCTCGGCCAGTTCAAGGATCCGGAGGGCCACCTGATCGGGCTGGTCAAGCCGCTGCAGATGTAGTCGGTTGGAGTGGAGTCAAGCCTTGCCTGGGCGCGAGGCTTGGCTCCAAGTCAAGCTGCCGCTCGGTCGGGAACGGCCGGCTCGACGACCTGATGGATCGGTGCCGTCGCTTCGGGCCAAGGCCCCGCAGGCCGGTTTCGCAACGCGACTGCAACGTTTCGCGCGCGAAAAGGTGACTTCTCCTTGAACCCGGGTCAGACCCGAACGAAAACCGGCACGCTGTCGCGGCCGGCGCGAAGGCCGCTGCACGCTCGCTCGCCGGTGAGGTTCGGAAACTTGGACTGGGTGCGAGATGATGGAGCTCTCGACCCGTAAAGGAGGCTCCGATGTCCGCCGTCCCGTATCCCGTTCGAGTCGAGGGCAGGCTTGATCCCGAGTTGAGCCGCGGGCTGTGGCTCGTGAAATGGATCCTCGCCATCCCTCACTACGTCGTGCTCGTTTTTCTCTGGCTCGCATTCGCCGTCGTCACGGTGATCGCCTTCTTCGCGATCCTCATCACGGCTCGGTATCCGCGCGGCCTCTTCGACTTCAACGTTGGCGTCGTTCGCTGGACATGGCGAGTCGGCTTCTACACCTTCGACGCCAACGGCACCGACCGCTATCCGCCCTTCTCGCTGCAGCCGACGGACTACCCCGCCTCATTCGAGGTTGACTATCCGGAGACCCTCTCGCGCTGGCTCGTCCTCGTGAAGTGGTGGCTGCTCGCACTCCCGCACTACGCCGTCGTCAGCTTCTTCGTAGGAGGCGGCGCCTGGTTCGCCACGAGCAACTCCCACAGCGGGTGGAGCAGTGGCTCTTCGGGCGGCGGACTGATCTTCTTGTTGGTTCTGTTCGGCGTCGTCACGCTGCTCTTCACCCGCCGGTATCCACGCGGAATCTTCGAGTTCGTGATCGGGATGAATCGCTGGTGCTTCCGCGTCCTGGCGTACGCGACGCTGATGACCGACCGCTACCCGCCGTTCCGTCTGGATCAAGGTGAGACCGAGGCTCAGCGCGAGCTGATGTCCGATAGCGGCGAGTGAACCAGGCTTCGGCTTCTGCAGCGGCGGCGCCCGTGGCTCGGTCGTATCGCTGGCTCGCCGCGCCCCTGCTTGCGTTCGCACTGTTCTCGCTGACTGCCGGGCTGCTCGCCAATCACGCGCCGCGGTCGAAGGGCTACTTCCGGCTCTTCTTCAGCGATCCGATCCATCTGAAGGCTGGGTTCGCGACCGCGGTCGTCGTTCTGGCCTGCTTCCAGCTCTTCACTGCGGCCTGGATCTTTCGGAAGCTGCCCTGGCCCAAGCCGGCCTGGGCGAATCCGGTGCACCGTTGGTCAGGCCGCCTCGCTTTCGCGTTCACGTTGCCGGTCGCCTACCACTGCATCTTCAAGCTCGGCTTTCAGGACCCAAGCACCCGCGTGCTGGCCCACTCACTCCTCGGTTGCGCGGTCTACGGCGCGTTCGCCGCCAAGGTCACGATCGTTCGCCTCCACCGCTTTCCGAGATTCGTTCTTCCCGTGGCGGGCGGCCTGCTGTTCGCCGTCTTGATCGGCGTCTGGTACACGAGCGCGGTCTGGCTCTACGGCCAGAAGACGGCCGCGCCTTCGGCGAAGCGTTCCCCGATCCCGGCCGCTGCTCGTCCCGCAGCCGGGGCGACCGTCTTCAAGCAGGCGGGCTGCGGTTCCTGCCATACCCTTGCCGCCGCCTCGGCTTCGGGGCAAATCGGCCCGAACCTGGACGATCTGAGGCCGGCGTTTGAGGTCGTGCGCGCGAGGGTCGAGGCCGGCGGCGGCGGGATGCCCGCCTTCGCCGACCGCCTGAGCAAGGAGCAGATTCGAGACGTCGCAGCATTCGTCGCCAAGAACGCCGGACGATGAGCTGCCGGGCATAGGATTGCTTGTGGCCGCAGACGGGCCAGCGCCGGTCAGAAGCAGCGCCGAGATCGAGATCGCCGCGCCACCTCAGCTCGTCTGGGAGGTGCTGACGCGGTTCGAGAACTGGCCGAACTGGAATCCCGAAGTGAAGTCGATGTCGTTCGCCGGGCCGCTCGCGCCAGGGTCGGAGTTCCGCTGGAAAGCAGGCCCGGGGACGATCGTGTCGACGCTCGAACGGATCGAACCGCCGCAGTACGTCGCCTGGCGCGGCCGGACGCTGACGATCAACGCGTACCACGAGTGGTGGCTCGAGCCGCAGAACGGCGGGACGTATGTGAGAACCGAAGAGTCGTTCTCGGGCCTGCTCGCGCGACTTCTCCGCAGGACCCTGCAAAAGACGCTCGACAGGTCCCTCCAGGACGGATTCGAGCATCTGAAGCGCGAGGCCGAGCGGCATTAGGCGTAAGCCGGCTCGTTCGAGGATTCGCCCCTTGTTCGGGGCCGAGGGAAGGCGTAGCATCGAGACAGGACCGACGATCCATGCATGTTCGGCTGTGCGGCCGGGCTACGAGCGTGTCGCGTTCGCCGGCTGTGTTCACCCCAAGACGGGGGGATCGTTGGGCGCAAGCGATGAGGAACTGGAGCACGAGCGCCAGACGGCGGTGAATCAGGCCCTGCGCCGAGACGTCAACGAACGGCGACTCGAGCGTTCTGACGAAGACGAGATCGAATTCGTCTGTGAATGCACGGATCCGGCCTGCGCGGCGGTTGTCTCACTCACGGTCGATGAATGCGAGTTCATTCGGAGCGTGCCGACTCGTCTCGTCGTGACGCTTGGCCATGCGAATCATGCGACCGAACGGGTCCTGATGGAAGAACCGGGACGCTTCCAGGTCGTCGAGAAGTTCGGGCCGAGCGGAGATGTGATTGCGCATCTCGACCCCCGAGGGCTAAACCGCAGGGGAACGATCCGCTAGGGATTCTCTGCGCGGCAGCGAGCGCTCGATCGGCCGACGTGGCTGGTCGCCGTCCCTCTCGATGTCCCTCATCCCTGGCAGGAAGAGCGCGCCAAGCGTGACCGTCGCACCGATGACGGCTGCACCGACGAGCGTGACGCGCACCCCAACCGCTGCTGCGACGGGAGCTGTCAGGGCGAAGGAGACGGGAAGCAGCCCGATCGAGATCAGCCAGTCGAGGCTCGACACTCGCCCCAGCATCGCGCTCGGGACATGGCGCTGCTTGACGGTTGCCCAGACGATCGTGCCGGCGGTCTCCAGCGCGTTGAAGACCAGGCACGCGAGCATCAGCTGCCAGGCGGCCGTGGCCAGCCCGTAGCCGGCGACTGCCAGCGTCGCGAGTGTCCAAGTCGCGTACATGAAGGAGATGTGTCGCCGCGGTTGGCCTCGGCTTCCCATCCAGACGGCCGAGCCTACGGCGCCGAGACCGCCTGCCGCAAAGACGAAGCCGAGCGTGAGCGACGAGGCGCCGAGGTCGTTCTTGACGACATAGGGGAGCAGCACCTCAGTAGGCCCTAGGAACACGAGGTAGGCAATGGCTGCCGAGCCGAGCGTGCCCCAAAGCCACACCCGCTGCCGGATGAAACGCAGCCCTTCCTTGACCGCGACGAGTGCAGACGCGTTCGTCTCGTCACGCACCGGAACGCGAGGCCGGATCGCGGCTACCGCGATGAAGGAGGCCGCGAACGAGGCCGCGTCGATGCCGAAGGCGAATCCGGCACCGACGGCGACCATCGCGCCTCCGAGGAACGGGCCCAAAAGGCGGAGGGCAATGGGCCGAACGAACTGGTCGAGCGAGTTCGCCGCGGGGAGGTCGTCGACCGGCAGAAGGTCCGGCACGACCGCCTCGAACGCAGGCGTGAAGAACGCAGTGCCCACTCCGTAGACCGCGACCAGGGCCACGAGCTCCCAAAAGTGGAGCGACCCGGCGATCACGAGGCCGGCGAGAACCGCGACCGCGACGGCCCGGACACCGTCGGCCCACATCATCACGAGGCGGCGGTCGTATCGATCGCTCACAATTCCGCCGGCGAGGAGGAAGAGCACGGTTGGAACGGCCATCCCGATGCCGACGATCGACAGTGCAGCCGGTGCGTTCCAGAGCGTGTAGCTCTCCCAGGCGATCGCGATTATGAAGATGCCGTCGCCGAGCAGCGAGACGGCCATGCCCGCCCAGAGCACTC
>JALYLK010000227.1 GCA_030774275.1 Actinomycetota bacterium | reverse complement strand
GCTGTGGAACGCGCGCGGGCCGCCGCACGCGCCGATCAGGAGCGAACGCTCCTCACCGAGGCGGAGCACCGGATCAAGAACAGCCTGCAGTCCGCCGCGGACCTGCTCTTGCTCGGCCGACCCGATGGCAGCGCCGGCCATTCATTCGACCTGACCGCGTCAAGGATTCGATCGCTCGCCGCGGTACACCGCCTGCTGAGCGAGTCCGCAGCGGAGGACGTTCGCGCCGATCAGCTTCTTCACCGCATCGTGGAGGACGTCGACGCTCCTCTCGTCCTCGACGCTGAGGTTGTGACCCTCGACGCCGCCTCCGCCCAGAAGCTAGGGCTCGTAGCCAACGAGCTCGTCACCAACGCGGTTCAACATGGCTCTCCGCCGTTCTTCGTCAAGCTCGAGGGCGGTTCGCGCACACGTTTGCGGGTCGAAGACGCGGGTTCGAGCCCGACCGGTGACACCGCGGGGCTCGGCCTGCAGTTGGTGCGCCGGATGGCTGAAGAAGGTCTCGGCGGGTCGTTCGAGCTCGGAGAGCGAAGCGGCGGCGGAACGCGCGCCGAGCTCGTCTTCTAGGAGGTCTTGGTGCGCGTACTGATCGCCGAGGACGATCCCGTCATCGCACTTGCCCTCGTCGAGCGAGTCCGCTCGCTCGGACACGAGCCGCTCGGTCCCGTCGCCGACGGCGAGCAGGCGGTTGCCGAGGCGACGGCGACCGGCCCCGATCTCTATCTCTTCGACATCGAGATGCCAAAGCTCGACGGACTTGCGGCGGCCGCTGAGCTTGCCGCCCGCGGACTGGGTCGTCCAGTTGTCGTGATCACGGGCGTCGACGATCGCGGCCTGATCGAACGATCAGTTGCGACTGGAGCAGGCGCATACCTGACGAAGCCGATCGACACCCGGGAGCTCGAGGCTGCGATCTCGCTCGCCGCGGCCCGCCACGCGGAGCTCGAGGGGCTGCAGGCCGAGGTGGCTCAAACGAAGCAGACGCTCGAGGATCGCAAGCTCATCGAGCGAGCGAAGGGCCTGCTGATGAAGGCGCTAGGCCTTGCAGAGCCGGATGCGTTCCGCCGCCTGCAGCTCGCGGCGCGAGAGCGGAACCTGCGCCTCGTCGACGTGGCGCGGGCCATCGTCGAGCAGCAAGACATCTTGGAAGCGCCCGCAGCAAAGAAATAGCACGCTCCTGAAACAGAGTCGTCACAGCGTCGTCACACGCCGGGGCTAGGGTGGCCCGGTGGACGCGTCCGCGATCTTCGACGGGCTCAACCCGGAGCAGCGGCGTGCGGTTGAGACCGTGCGCGGACCCGTTTGCATCCTCGCCGGCGCGGGGTCGGGGAAGACGACCACGATCACACGGCGGATCGCGAACCAGGTCGCGCTGGGCGCGTTCTCGGCCGATCAGATCCTCGCGGTGACTTTCACCGACAAGGCGGCGCGCGAGATGCGGGGCCGGCTGGAAGAGCTCGGCGCCGGCGGCGTACGAGCGAGGACGTTCCACTCGGCTGCCTTCGCTCAGCTGCGGTGGTTCCGGGATGAGCCGCCGGGCCGGATCCTCGCGTCGAAGGCGCTCATGCTCCGCCAGATCGGTAACACGCTGCCGATGCCGTACAAGTTCCGCCCAGCAGTCGATCTCGCGACCGAAGTGGAGTGGGCGAAGAACCGGCGGCTGACGCCGGAGACCTACCGACGAGGGCTGAACGGTCACGAGCCGCCCATCCCGAGCGATCTGATGGCGCGCGTTTTCCGCGAGTACGAGCGCCGCAAGGAAGCATCCGGCGCCCTCGACTTCGAAGATCTGCTCGCGCTCGCGGTGCAACTGCTCGAGGACGAGCCCGAGGCGCTCGCGCAAGTGCAGGATCGCTACCGCGCCTTCACCGTCGACGAGTACCAGGACGTCAACCTCCTTCAACAGACACTGCTCGAGCTCTGGCTCGGCGAGCGCGACGACCTCTGCGCGGTCGGAGACGACTACCAGTCGATCTACGCCTTCACCGGCGCTACGCCGGAGTACCTACTGGCGCTGCCGAAGCGGTTCCTAAACGCGACAGTTGTCCGGCTGGAGGCGAACTACCGCTCCACGCCTCAGGTGCTCGGGCTCGCCAACCGCCTCGTTCCACGTCTCGGCGGGGCCGAGAAGCAGCTGCGCGAGACCCACGGGGCCGGTCCCGAGCCCGAGCTGCGCGGCTTCGCGGACGACGACGCCGAAGGCAAGTTCGTCGTCGAGCGTGTCCGTGAGCTGCATGCGGCCGGCACGCCGCTCGAGGAGATGGCGGTGCTCATTCGCCTGAACGCCCGTTCGGCCGACTTCGAGGAAGCCTTCAGCGACGCGGAGATCCCCTTCCAGGGCGCGGCGCTCTTGACGCGCGACGCAGCACGGCAGCTCCTCAAAGGACTCGGCGGCTCGACCTCGCGCTCGGTCGCTTACGAAGTGCGGCGGCTCGCTCGCGAGCACGGGTGGGAGGAGACGCCGCCGCCGGGCCTGGGGGAACGCGAGCTGACGCGCCAGAGCGATCTCGCACGGCTGATCCGGCTCGCCGAGGAGTTCGACGACGGCTCGCGCGACGTCAGCGACTGGATCAAGTGGCTCCGCGAGCGCTTCGACCACGGCGCCCAGGGCGGCGTGCATCTGCTGACGCTGCACCGCGCCAAGGGCCTCGAGTGGGACGCCGTCTTCCTGCCGCGGATCGAGGAGCGCGAGCTGCCCTGCAAGCAGGCACTCGGAGACGATGCGGCGATCGGCGAGGAGCGCCGCCTGCTCTACGTGGGCATTACGCGGGCGCGCAAGCACCTCGCCCTGACGTGGACGCGCCGTCCGAGCCGCTTCCTCGCCGAGCTCGGCGTCGAGACCAGGCGCGAGACGGCGCCCCGCCGCTCCGAAGAGGAGCTACCGCCGGCCTTCCGGACGCTCAAGCAGTGGCGCCTCGAGCGCGCGAAGGCAGACGAAGTCCCGGCCTACGTGGTCTTCCACAACTCGACGCTCGAGCAAATCGCCGAGCGTGGCCCGCGCACGCTCTCCGAGCTGGCGTCGGTCCCCGGCGTGGGGCCGACAAAGCTGGAGCGCTACGGCGAGGAAGTCCTCGCCGCCCTCGCTGCGGCGTAGCAAGCCTCGGCACATCAATAGTTGCGCACTTCTTCATAATGGTTGCTTATGGACACGCGACAACTTGCCGCCTTCTGTGAGGTCGTCGACCGCAAGAGCTTCTCGCAGGCGGCCGAGCGGCTCGGGGTCACCCAGCCGGCGGTCAGCTTGCAGGTTCGGTCGCTCG
>JALYLK010000226.1 GCA_030774275.1 Actinomycetota bacterium | reverse complement strand
ACGCGCTCCTCGGCCGCCTCGGCTTTGGCTTCGACCGCGCCGAGAGCAGCGTCGTCGTACCCACCTGGCGCGCGAGAGACGTCACCCGCGAGATCGACGTGGTCGAGGAGATCGCCCGTTTCAGGCTCGAGGACGTCCCGTTCACGCTGCCCGTTCGCCGAGCGATGTTCGGCAGCCTCACGCGAGAGCAGCACTTGCGCCGCAGGGTCGAGGACGCGCTCGTCGGGCTCGGCTTCTCGGAGACGTACACGCCGTCCCTGGTTCCGGATGACGAGACGACGTGGAAGCTGCCCGAGCCGATCGCCGTCGAGCTGACGGCGCTCCGGACGTCTTTGCTCCCGAGCCTCGTCGAGGCGGCCCGGCGCAACGTGGACGCCGGAGTCGACGAGATCGCGCTCTTCGAGATCGCGCGCGTCTACCTCTCGAACGGCGACCTCCCGAACGAGCGGCTCCATGTCGCGGGCATCGCCGAAGGCGGCTTCGCGCACGTGAAAGGCGTTGTCGAGGCGCTCTACGCCGCCCTCAGGGCGGAGCTGCGCTTCGAGCGGGCAGAGCATCCGCTTTTCCACCCCGGCAAGACGGCACGTGTCGCGGCGGGCACTCTCGGCGAGCTTCATCCCCGGCTGCTGGACGGAGAGTGGGGGGCCTTCGAGCTCGATCTCAACGCGCTGTTCGCCGAGTCTCCCGAGCTTTCGACCTACGAGGACGTGATCACGTACCCGGCCGTCCGCCAGGACCTCGCGTTCGCGGTTCCCGAGGAGCTCGAAGCGGGCGAGCTGACCGATGCCGTCCGCGAGGCCGCCGGCCCCGACTTGCGGGAGCTCGAGGTCTTCGACGTCTACCGGGGCGACCAGGTCGGCGAGGGAAAGAAGTCGATCGCGCTCCGCGTTGCGTTTCAGTCCCCTGAGCGGACGCTCTCGGACGAGGATGCCGCTGCGTTGCGCGAGCGAATCGTCGGCGAGCTGAGTCGCCGTTTCGGCGCCGAGCTGAGAAGCGGTTAAAGCGTCTCTGGGGCGAGGCGCGCCGCCATCGCCTGCATCACCCTCGTCTTGATGTCCGGCGACTCCTCCAGCAGGTGCCTGAACTCACGGTCGGTGACCACGAGCGCGCGAACAGGCGAGGTCGCCGCGACCGTCGCCGTGCGCGGGACGCGGGTCACTAGGGCGATCTCCCCGAAGAAGTCGCCGGGCTTGAGCGAGTTGATCTTTCGACCCCGCCTCCGAACGTCGGCGCTTCCTTCGAGGATGACGAAGAACTCGCGCCCGGGCGCCCCCTCGCGCGTCATCTCCTTGCCCTCGCGAAGGTCGATCTCGTCGGCGACCTTCGCGACCTGGGCGAGCTGCCTGCGAGAGAGGTGCGAGAACAGCGGCACCTTCCGGATCAGCTCGACCTTCTTGTCGCTGCCGAGTCGCACGGAGCGAGTCTAAATGGGGCGGGCCACTTGGCAAACCAATCGCGGCGTCGTGTGGTATGCACTGGTCGTGAGCCACGTTCGCCTCTTCCTCGTTACCTGCCTCGCGCTCACGGGTCTGGCCGTCCCAGGCGCGGTCGGCGCGCATGTGGCCGTGACACAGCCGCTGCTCGCCACCGTCGGCTCGCCGACGGCCGCGGACGCCTTCCAGATCTCGCTGACCGATTCGACGGGAGCGAAGGTGACGCACGTCGATCCGGGCCAATACACGGTCAATGTCCACGACTACTCGACGCTTCACGACTTTCATCTGACCGGCCCTGGTGTCGACCAGGCAACCGCCGTCGAGACTGCGTCCACCGCGACCTGGAACGTCACGTTCACGGACGGCACATACCGTTACTCGTGCGACGCGCACCCGACGTCGATGCGCGGCTCCTTCACGTCGGGCACGGTCGTGGCTCCGCCTCCGGTCAAGAAGCTCGTCGCGCAGGTTGGCCCGAAACGAACGATCTCGCTGAAGACCGCCTTGGGTGCGCGGGTGAAGAGCCTGGCAGCGGGCAAGTACAAAATCACGGTCAAGGACCTGACGAAGGCCGACAACTTTCATCTGATCGCGCCCGGCGTGAACAGGAAAACCGGTGTCGCCTTCCGCGGCACGGCGACCTGGACGGTCACCTTCCGCGTCGGCGCCGGCAAGTACCGCTCAGACACGCACAGAGCCCTGCACGGCGGCTTCACCGTGACCGGTACGGCCTAGTCTGCGGTCGAGCTCGGCGTTCAACTCCGCGCCGAAGAGGATCGCCCAGGCCGAGTAGTTCAGCCAGAGCAGGAGGATGATCGCGCCGGCCAGCGAGCC
>JALYLK010000225.1 GCA_030774275.1 Actinomycetota bacterium | reverse complement strand
CGGGAATCGCGTCGCTCAGGTACCAGACCGCGTCGTCGTCGAACACATGCCCGTCCTCCAGCTCCGCGGCGCCAGCGATTGCCCCACGTTCGGCTTCCTCCTCGCCGCCCGCGCCGAAGCCGATGAGGGCGCCGACCAGCGCGCCGAACTCCTCGGCCTCATTCTGATCGAGGTCGCTCGTTTGGAGGACCTCGATCTCCCCGTCGTCGTTCTTCTTCACGAAGAGCAGATCGATCAAGCGCACGATGTCGTGCTCCTTGAGCCGCTCGAGCTCCTCGCGGATCTCGCCGCTGAAATTGTCGCCCGCGAAGCCGACGACCAGCATCTGAACCGGGCCGATCGCCAGTCCGTCACCGCTGTGCGTGGGCGTGCTCATGTGCTCTCCAGAAGCTTCTGCTTCTGAGCGGCGAACTCGTCGTCGGTCAGAACTCCCTGTTCGTGCAGCTGCCCGAGCTTGCCGAGTTGATCGATTATCTCGTCGCTCATCCCACCGGCGGACGGAGCCGCGGCCTGCTGCGTCTCTGGCTCCTCCGTCGGAGCGTCCGGGTCAGCGTCCTGCTGACGCCCCTCCTGAACCTTCTTGCCCGCGTAGTAGCCGGCTCCCCCGACCATGGCCGCCCGCATGAGCGGCCTTCGGCGCCTGAACATTGTTCATCCCTCGCTTTCGTCCGTTGTTGGTGCGGCGAAAGGATCGCGTCGAGCGTGCGGCCGGGCATCGTCCTGATGGGATGAAGGATCGGATCATCCTCTTGGGGGGATGGCTCCGTCACCGGGACGCGTTCCTATTCAAACGGCGTGGTCCTACTGCTGACGATCGTTCTCGCGTTCTTCGTTCCATGGCCGTGGAACCTCCTCGTCCTCTTCGGCGGCGTACTGCTCGAGATCGGCGAGGTGATCTGGGGTCTCCGTCTCGCCCGCCGATGGCGGCCGAAGACGGGGCGTGAGGCGATGATCGGGATGCGGGCGGAGGTCGTTTTGCCGTGCCGTCCGAACGGCACAGTCCGCGTGCACGGCGAGCTCTGGGAAGCGACCTGCTCAGCGGGCGCGGACACGGGCGACCCGGTCACGATCGCGCGGCTCGAGGGCCTGAACCTGATCGTCGTCCCTGCGGAGCCGGAAGCGCTCGAAGCCCCCGCAGGGCGCAACGATCATCCCATCGGGACGACGTAGGGCCGCAACCGTTTCGCTTTCCTGCAGTCGAACGGCACTCCGTTCATCCCGCAAGCCGATGCGCCGCCTCTGCGGGGCGGCGCTTCGGCGTTTATGAGCGAGAGAGCCGGGCCAAAGGTTCGGAGTCTCCAGATTGACCTGATCGTGTCAAGCGAGGGACGCCCTCGAAGCGCGAACCTTCGGGCATGAATTCGAACACCGATGGACGGGGCCACACACTCGAGGCCGGCGAGCCGGTCCGGGTCGGCGGAACTGTCGGCGTGGGCTCGATTCCCCTCCCTCTCTCGAGTCCCGCCGACATCCGTCGTTTTCAGCTCGAGCACGCGCTGCGCGCAATCGAGAACGCCCTGATCCTGCTCGATAGCCGACCGGCCGAAGGGGTCGAAATCTCCGCCCTGGAACGGGTTCGAGACGACCTCGCCGTTGTACTGCGGTTGGCTGCATGATTCCCATGGAGCCCGACGAGACGTTCCAGTTGGTTCATTTCGAGATCCCCGATCTCGCCGCCGCGGTCCGCCTCACCCGCCGCCTCGGAGAGCGCTGGAATGTCTTGCTCCAGGACCGCCGCGACGTCAATCTCGTCTCGGTCGCACTCCAGCCGAGCCCGGGCGATCTCGCCGTTTTGCTTCGCAACGTCGAAGAGTGGGTGAAGCAGGAGTCCCTGTGCGCGATCCGCTTCGAGGTGGACAGGCGCGACTACGTTCTCGCGGCTGGCGAGGCGGACTGGGCGGCCATTCCGGTCGCGGTCGGCTAGCTTCCGGTCGTCGGCTAGGAGGGCTAGCCCGGAAGAACGAAGAACGCGATAGCGGCGTATTGGCAGCCGACCGCGCCGAGCGTGAGCACGTGGAAGAGCTCGTGGTACCCGAAAACGTGCGGGACCGGATCCGGCCTTCGAGAAGCGTAGACGACCGCACCGAGGGTGTAGAGCAGTCCGCCGGCGAGCACCAGAACGAGACCCGGCGTCGGAAGCTTGAGCAGCTGTGAGAACGCGACCACGCTGACCCAGCCGAGCCCGAGACCGATCGCGGCCGAGAGCCACTTCGGCGCCCCAAACCAGAAGAGCTTCAGCAGGGTCGCGGCGAAAGCGCCGGCCCAGACGATCGTCAAGACCGGGATGGCCCACCCCTCGGACATGACGAGCAGCCCAAAGGGCGTGTACGTGCCGGCGATGAGTAGGAAGACACCCGCGTGGTCGAGCCGCGCCAACCACGCACGGACCTGCGGCCTCCAGGTGGGCCGATGATAGAGCGCGCTCGCCCCGAAACAAAAGGCGACCGAGCCGGCAAAGACAGCCGCTGCCACACGCGGACGATCGCCGTGAGCGGTCACGACGAGGGCCGCTCCGAGCCCCAAGGCCGCATAGAACCCAAGCTCGTGGAAAACGCCTCGAAGCCTCGGCTTCACCCGTTGTGCGGTCGGCGCCATGGCTCTCGATTCTAGGCAGGCTTCTGGACTGCGACCGCCCAAGCTTGCTCAGAAAGGTTGGAGCAGACCTTCGTCTAGGGCGTAGCGGACAAGCTCCGCGCGGCTGGACAGCCGCAGCTTCTGCATGATGTGCGCGCGGTGCGCCTCCGCCGTGCGCACCGAGATGAAGAGCTCCTTCGCAATCTCCTGATTCGTGTGCCCAAGTACAAGCAGGCGCAGAACCTCGCGCTCCCGGTCAGAAAGAGGATCATCGTCGGCTCGCCGCTGCTCGGCCGTCTCGGCCGCGACCAGCCGGGCTCCCAGCTCGGGCCGCACGTAGCGCCCGCCACCGGAAACCTCGCGGATCGCTGGGACGAGGTCATCGTCGACGCCCTGCTCGAGCACGTAGCCGCTGGCGCCGGCCTCGAATGCCTCGCGGACGTCGCGCGGGTCGTCTTTCTTCGAGAGGACGAGCACCTTTGTCTCCGGGCGCTCGTGCAGCAGCCGTGACACGGCCTCGATTGCGCTCTGTTCGGTCGTCACGTCCAGCAGTACAACGTCGGGCTTGGTGGCTCGTGCCTCGAAGATCGCCTCGCCGGCGCTGCCGGCTTCGCCCACGGCCTCGAGATCGCCCGCGGCGTTGACGAGCGAGGCGAGCCCCGCCCGAACAAGCGCCTGGGGCTCGACGATCAGGACTCGTACGCTCATCGAGCAGGCAGCTCCGCGAGGCGCGACAACTCAGAGGCGAGTTCAACCCGTACGTGCATCCGGTTTTCGTTCGAACTGACTCCCACGCTTTCAGCCTACCCCGGTGCAGCGTTAGGCTCGCGCTGACGTCTTCGATCCGGCCCAAGGATGGGCCATGGAGGGAGGAATGATGCTCGACCACGTAACCGCGAACGTCAGCGACCCCCAACGGGCGAAAGACTTTTATAGCCAGGCACTCGCGCCGCTCGGCTATTCGATGCAGATGGAGTTCGAGGGTGGCGCCGGCTTCGGCACCGGCGAAGGGATGTCCGACTTCTGGATCGGCTCGAGTCCCGAGCGGGGCGCGACGCACGTTGCGTTCGGCGCGGCCGACCGTGCTGCCGTGGATGCGTTCTACGAGGCGGCGATCGCAGCGGGCGGGAAAGACAACGGCCCTCCCGGCCTGCGCCCGCACTACCACGAGAGCTTCTACGCGGCGTACGTGCACGATCCGGACGGCAACAACCTCGAGGCGGTCACCCACCGGCCGGAGTGAACCTCGAATGAGTCAGCCGGGTGAACTGCGGATGGCAGAGCCGTTCGACATCGCCGGTGCCAGGAAAAGGCTCGCCGGCGCAACGGGCGGCTATGAGGTCGTCCACCGCTCGCCCGGGCTCGAGATCGGCGTTTCCGTGGTCGTGGCGCCCGCTGCAGACCGTCCTCCCCCCGTCGAGGACGACAAGGTCTACGTCGTCATCGAAGGAAGCGGCATGCTCGAGATCGAGGGCCGAAATGTCGAGTTGCGTGAAGGGCATGCCGTCTTCGTACCGGCAGGGGTCGACCACCACCTCGTCGCGTACGAGCAGCTCAGCCTTTTGGTGATCTTCGAGAAGAGCGGCCGCAGGTGAGTCGAGTCCTCGTCGTTGGCGGGGAGTCGTCGTTACGCGGGTGGGTCAAGCTGGCGCTCAGCGACTCCGAGTTTCGTATCGCCGGCGAAGCCGCGAGCGCCGAAGAGACCGCTCGGCTGGCGGCCGAGCTCGAGCCCGATCTGCTGCTGATCGACGCGACAGGAGTCACGCTCGTGACCGAGGTGCGCGCTCACGGCGTCTCGGTCCCGACCGTCCTGATGACAGCCAGCCCTGAACGCGGGTTCAACGAGAACGCCCGCGAGGCGGGCGCGCAGGGAACGGTCCTGAACACGGGTAGCATCGCCGAGCTCCTGGCCACCCTGCGCGCCGTGTCGCAGGGCGAGCCATCCTTCGATCCCCGCCATCCGCGGCGGCCTTCGGGGCAGAGCTCGCTCAGCGGGCGTGAGCGGGAAGTCTTGCGGCTCGTCGCACGGGGGGACACGAATCGGGAGATCGCCAGCGAGCTGGGAATCAGCGACCAGACCGTCAAGACGCTCGTTGCCCGAAGTTCCGCGAAGCTTGGCGTCCGGCGCCGCGGTGATGCGGTGGCGGCCGCGCGCGGGCTTGGTTTGTTGCTCCTGTGAGCGACGTCAGCCCTTCGGCCTCCGATGCTCTGTCGAGACTCTCGAACGGCCTACGTAGCCCGCTCGCCCTGATCGCCGGCTACGCCGAGTTGCTGGAGATCAGGCAGGACGCTGAGACGCTCGCGGAGGCGCCGCAGCGGATCAAGGAAGCGGCCGGGGAGCTGAACCGCATCATCGACGACCTGCTCACCGTCTACGCGATCGACGCCAACGTTCTTTACCTGGCGCCGGCACCCACACCGGTCGGCACCCTCGTCGACGAAGCCATCGCGCAGGCCCGGGAACGCGGGACGATCGTCTCCCCCGAGGCTGACAACCGGAGCCGAGGGGCACAGGTCCTCGCCGACCCGGACTACGCCCTCTCGATGATCGCAACGCTGCTCGAAAACGCACGCCACCGCGCCGCCAACGCCGGTGCGACGCTACGTGTCCACCGCGTGAGCGGCTTCATCGAGATCGAGGCGGGCGATCCTGGCGGCGACATCGGCGACGAGGAGCGAGCCCTCGCGTTCGAGCGGTTTTCGCCACTCGAGCCCCGGACCGGGCTGACGACGGGACTCGAGCTCTACAAGGTGCGGCGGCTCGCCGAGCTCCAGCATGGCCGGGTCTGGATCGGCGAAGGGCCGGACGGCGAGGCGCTGTTCGGCTTTGCGTTGCCGCTCGCCCGGCAGGGCTAGTGATGCCGGCAGAGGCGATCGCCGTAAGAGTCGAGAATCGCGTTCTGCTCCTTCTCATAAGCGACGTCCGCGGGATTCTTGGCGCTGTACGGGTGTAGCCCTGCCCCTTCCCAGCCGATGTCAGGCGTGACACCGGGGCCCATCACGGTGATCCGATAGCTCTTGCCGACGCCAGGGCCGCGACGGTGGTGGCGCGGCCAGTTCGGCGGCGCGGCGTAGCCGCCGCTCGTCGGATCGAAGCGGAAGAAGCCGTAGCAGAAGACACCTGTGCCTTTGTGGGTGACGAACGAGTTCTCGCGCCGCCAGCCGCGGCCATAGGCGGGCGCATTCAGAGTGTCGAGGTAGATCAGCCGCCCGAATCCGTCCGTCGGCGACCCGAGGCGCGTCGTGTGGTAGCCGTACACGGGACGGCCGAGGTAGGTGAGCCGGCCGAAGACCTGCTGGAAACGGCCGCTGTACATCCAGTCCGTGTGGACGTCGAGCTCGGCGGTCTGGCCACCCCAGTGGGAGAGCGTCAGCCACGCGACCTTCTGCGTCGGCAGCCAGGGAAGAAACCCGAGATCGGGCAATGCGACGCGCCAGCTCTGCAGGGCCCAATAAGTTCCGTCGGCTGCGGTGCAGCTCGCGACGACATGCTCGAGCACTGGCCCGTCGTAGCGACGGCACGAGTCGCGGAACGTCTGCCACACGCGTCGGTGGTAGGTCCCCCACCCGCCGGAATAGTCGAGGCGAAACGAGACCTGTTTGCCACCGCTCGCCGACGAGCGCGCGTTGACCGCGCCCCAGCCGAGCACGCGCCGGAGTCGCCCGCTAGCTCGATAGGTGATCAGCGCCTGCCCCTGGCTATTCACGGCAAGACGCACATTCGTCGCGTTCCGGTCGACGAGCTGGGAAGCCCGCGCCGGACTGCCGATTGCCAGGGCCACGAGGAAGGAGACGGACAGAGCCAACACGGCGAGGGGGATGTTCTTGGAGGGAACCGAGTCAGCTCTGTCCAAGTCGTCGTCTCCTTCGTTTGTTGCAGCGCAGAGAGTTAGGGAGCCCTGGGCCGGAAAACTTGCGGCGCGGTCACGGATAGCTGATCGTCAGCACGAACGCAAGACGTTTCAGACTGTCCGCGCTCACGAAAAGGCGGTACTTCCGCGCGCCCACAGCCGTGCGCAAAGTGGCGCCACCTTTGCCATGGGCCGACGCGGCAATGCGCCCCGCCGTCACCAACCTGAGCCGAACCGTCACGCGGCGGGCGTTACGCAACTTCACAGACGCCTTAAGCCGGCCGGCATGGCTCGTAACGACGACGTTTCCGATCTGCCCGCGGTAGAGGCGGCCACGAACGACTTTCGTCCTTCGGGCAGCTCCGGCCGTGGAGGCGTTCCCTCCACTCGGCTGGGCCAGCTCGGCGCCGGAGGCTGGAGCCGGCGTCGCCAGGTCCGGCGCGAGCGCCTGCAGGCCCGCGTACGCATCGACCCGCCCGGTCGCAACGCCCGGAATCGGCACCGCGGTCGTCTCGAGCGCCTGTTCGACCTGGGCCGGTGTGGCTTGCGGCACGAGCGAGAACGCGAGCGCCGCGATCCCGCTGACGACCGGGGTGGCCGACGAGGTGCCGAGGAACGAGACGTATCCACCGCCGCGCGCCGTGGTCGAATTCTCGCCGGGAGCGGCCACTCGCGCGCCCCTGTTGGAGAAGTCGTAAAGCCGGTCATTAGTGTCCGAGGCCCCTACGCTGAGCACGTTCGGGAAAGCGGCGGGGTAGTCAACCGCGAGGCCGCCTTCGTTTCCGGCCGCCGCCACAACGAGCACTCCGTGTAGCCACGCGTACTGCGCCGCACCCGCGAGCGTCGCGTCCTCAACGGACCCGCCGAGGCTCAGATTGAGCACCCGGGCACCGTGATCGGTCGCCCAGATGATCCCCTGAGCGAGGCCTGAGGCGAAGCCGGTCCCGTCGGCCCCGAGCACCTTCACGGGCATCAGCCGGCATGCCCAGCAATAGCCTGCAACGCCAATCTGGTTGTCAGAGTTTGCGGCCACGATCCCGGCGACCGCGGTTCCGTGGCCGTTGTCGTCGCTCGGATCCTGGTCGTTGTTGACGTAGTCGTAGCCCGCGACGAGCTTGCCGCGCAGGTCCGCCTGCTCGGGATCGACTCCCGTATCGAGCACGGCGACGACAACCTGCGGCGAGCCCACGCTCAGATCCCAGGCCTGCTCGGCCCTCGTCTTCGTGATCGACCATTGCGTCGGCAGGTATTCGTCATTGGGAACACGAAGCGCGTGGACGATTCCGTCAAGCTCGGCATAGCGGACACGCGGATCGGCGCGAAGCAGCGCAAGCGCGAGGGTCGGGTCGCCAGAGTTGAGCCGCAGCACGTCCGCGCGTAGGGGCTCGATCTTTGCAACCAGGGCGGCGTCGAACTGCCCTTCGACCTCGGGGGCGCTCGCGAAGCCCTGCGCCGTATAGCCGACGACGATCCGGACACCCTCGGGCGAGGCCGAACGCGCGGCCGGCGACAGCAGCAGCAGGACACAGGCAACGAGAGCCGAGACGCAGGAGCGAAGCATTGCAGGGAGTCAGAGACCTGCGAACACACATTTCTTGCGCCCGGCCGCAATTTTTCCGGGCCGGGCAGCCCTAGACAGCACATCGCAGCAACCGAGGAGGTAACGGAAGATGCCGATTGATCTACGAAGGAAAGCCCGCGCCGGCGCCCTTGTCGGAGCTGTCGCGGCCGCGCTCGCCTTCATTCCCGGCGCCCTGCCGGCCGGCCCACAACTACTGACGCTCGGCCCGGTCACGGTCCTGAACGGGACGGCGATCGTGAGCGGCACGGTCGGCGACGCTCAGTCAGGTGGGCAAATTACCCTCAATGGCCAGCCGCTCGCCCTCGACGCCACAGGCCACTTCGCCGGGGTTCTCAACCTCAACGGCGCAAGCTCGCTCGATTTCACAGTCGCCAACTCGACGGGGCAGCTCGTCGACTTTCAGGTCCCGGTCGCTCTCGCCGGCCCAGGCGGGATCATTCCCGCTGACGTCGTCGATGCAGTCGAGCAAGCGGGTGCGACTCTGCTCGAGCCAGCCGGCGGCTTCGTCGGCGGCCAACCGCTAGCGGTCGCCGGCAGCGTGGCCGACAAGGGCCAGCTCGCCGCACTCAGCGTGAACGGGACCGATGTCATGCACCTGCTCGGGTCCGATCAATCGTTCACGGTGCCTGTCCCGGGCACGACGAAGGAGATCACGCTCTCGGCCACCGACAAGAGCGGCGTCACCGAGACGACGCACTACAAGGTTCTCGACGCCTCCGGCCCGCTCGCCACAGTGTCAGGCACCTCGGTGGCAGCTAGCAACGCCGTTGGCCTCAAGATCACGAAGATCCGGTACGTCGCGAAGGGCGTCGCCCGGACGAAGCGGCTGCGGATGATCGTGACCGTCAAGGACAGCCGCGGCTATCTCGTGCGTCAGGCGAAGATCACCATCCGCTCGAAGGCAGCCGGCCGCCTGACACGCCGCGCTCAAACGAAGGCGAGCAACAAGATCGGCCAGGCCGCGTTTGTCATGCGCGTCAAGCCGCGAACGCTCGGCAAGCGGCTGGTGATGGTCACTGTCGCCCGAACACCCACCGCGAAGGCAGCGAAGACCACGTCGGTACGACTCGCAAAGGCGCCGCCGCCCCACTAGAGGTTCCTCCTCGAACCCGGCAAACCGCGGATGCCGCACCGGGCGGCATCCGCAGGCCGGGCTCATGCAACCCGCCCCTCGCGCCGACAACGAAGACAAAGCGAGCGAAATGGGCGGAGGATGCTTCCAAGCTTCAAACACAGACTCGCGGTCTACTTCCTGTTGCTCGCGGTCCTGCCGCTGACTGCAGCGTTCTGGGGCTTCGGCACGATCGCGAAGCGCGCCGAAGAGCGGCGCGTCGACTCTCGGCTCGGAGCCGAACTGAGGGCGGTATTCGCCTCTTACGGGCGACAAACCGACCAACTGACGAAGCAGGCCAGGCGCCTGGCGAGCCGCCAAGACGTCCAGCGTGGACTACGCGCGCGCAGCTTCGGCGCACTGCCACGTGGCGTCAGAGTCGTCGGGCCACACCGGTTGGCCATTGGGACCGAAGCAACGCTCGAAGCAACGCAGACAGTCCGGGTCAGGGCGGGTAACCTAGTGGTCGGGTCGATTGTTGCCGTCCTCCCGCTCGACCGGAGACTCCTGAGAAGGCTCAGCTCGGACAGCGGGCTCGGGCGCGGCGACAGGATCGTGTTCGTGCCGAGGTCGAAGCGCGAAACGAAGAGCCTGCACTCAGTCGCTGCCGGCCGGCCGCTTGCCCTGTCGGTGGCGGGGAGTCGCTATCGGGGGCTCGCGACAAGCCCGCTGACCGGGCAGCCGAATGTGCAGCTGGCCGTGCTCGCACCTGCAAAGGAAATCGCGGCCCAGGCAGCAGGTATCCGAAAACGGCTCCTCTACGTGCTGCTCGGTGCGCTCCTCATTCTCGCGGCGATCGCCGCCGCCGAGGGCAGGTCGATCATGCGCTCCGTCGGCGAGCTGGCCGCCGCGGCGCAGGCAATCGGCCGCGGCCGGCTCGATCGCCACGTGCCCGTCCGCGGCCGCGACGAGTTCGCCGAGCTCGCCACGTCCTTCAACTCGATGGCGGACCAGCTTCACATCCGCCTCCAGGAGCTGGAGCTTCAGCGAAAACGGCTGCGAGATTCACTCAGCCGTACCGGCGAGCTGCTGACGGCGACACACGACATCGACCAGCTCCTGTTCCTGATCGCGTCGGCTGCGGTCGAGGCCGCCGAAGCCGAAGGGGCGGTGCTGCTCGGCGAGGACGGGGCCTTCGTGGAGGTTGGAACAGTCGCCGACGACGCAAAGCGCTTCGAGTTGCCGATTGCGACCCCCAGCTCCCGCTTCGGGATCCTGATCCTGTACGCCGATGAGCTGGGAGAGGACGAGCTGCTCGCGAGCCGGGCCCTCGTCGCGCAGGGGGCAACCGCTCTCGAGAACGCGCGCCTGCACGAGGCTGCCGCCCTGCAGGCGATCTCCGACGAGCTGACCGGGCTCGCGAACCGACGCCACTGCGAAGAGCGGCTCTTAGCGGAGATCGCCCGCAGCGAGCGCTACGACACGCCGCTGGGGGTGATCGTCGGTGACATCGACGAGTTCAAGGCGGCCAACGACACCCATGGACACGCCTTCGGCGACCTCGTCCTCCGGCGGTTCGCGGACGTCCTGCGCGGAACACTTCGCGACGTCGACCTGATTGGGCGTTGGGGCGGCGAGGAGTTCTTGATCGTTTTGCCGGAGACGACTCTCGACGGCGCGATCGAGGCAGCAGAACGGATCCGGACCGGATTCGCCGCAGTCGAGCTCGGGCCCGAAGACGCCCGGGTAAGGATGACGGCGAGCTTTGGCGTCGCCGGCTTCGTTCCAGGAACCGACGCGCTGGAGCTCGTCCGAGCGGCCGACGATGCCCTCTACGACGCGAAGCGCCGCGGCAAGAATCGCGTCAAAGCGGCGTCCGAGACAGCCACCACAGCGCGCCGCGCCTAGCCTGATCCCCCGAACGAGGCCGTGCTGGGTGACAACAGAAGGTTGAACTTGGGTGAGCAGAACCTGCTCAAACCTCTGCATTACCTGCAAATGGTCACTTGCCGAAAGGGTGATGCCCCCGCGTCAGCAATCGCCCTTCCTGCAAGAAGACATGTGGCAGCGCAGCGAACAGTCGGCGGCCCCGCTGGCGAAGCTTGGACGAACGCGGCTTCTACTCGGAGCAACGGTGGCCACGGTGGGGCTCTCTTTCGCCCTCGGCTGGGTTGGGCTGCCCGGCACCTCGTTTTCGCTGAGTCGCGACAGCCACGGCACCGAGTCGATCGAGGCGGGCCAGCAGGCGGCGCGCTCAGGACCCCACGCCAGGCCGGTCGTCAAGCTCACCTCCGGTGCACGTCGCGCGACGAGCCGGCGCGTTGGCAGACGGGAAACCTTGAAGGCCGCGCCTCGTAGCGCGGGCAAGCAACTCAAGCCGTCCCCCCAGACGAAACGACCCGCCGTGCCGACCGTCGGAAACGCGCCGTCGGGAAGCCACGCCACTGATACGGGACCGGCTCCGACGTTCCCGGCCAAGCAGGTTTCGCCTCCGCCTCCGCCAGCGCCGACCCTGCTCCCGCCGGTCGAGGTTCCGCAGGTGCCCCAGGTTCCGCAAGTTCCGCTGGTTCCCCAGGTTCAGCTTCCAACTGTCCCGGACCTGCCAAAGCCGGAGGTACCGAGCATTCCGACGCCTCAGCTCCCGACGTTGCCGTGACACAGCTTCTCGAGCGGAGCAGCGCAAGTTTTTCGGCTCGTCTGTCCCACACCCATCCCCACACGCAAATCGAGGAGGCGAGGGTGGGCGAACCGAGCGTTCCGCGGCCAGGAAGAACTGTCGGCACCTGTCGTGCCAGGTGCTCTCGATGAGCGCGTTGCTCAGCAACACCGCGGTCAGGCCCACCGAGCCCACCGAGCTGACCCGGTACTTGTACGAGAAGCACGGGCAACGCGTCTTCACGTTCTGCTACAGCCGGCTTCGCAACCGCGAGGAGGCGCAGGACGCAGCACAGACGACATTCATCTACGTGATGCGGTCGCTTCAGCGCGGCGTCGAGCCCGAGTTCGAGCTCGCATGGCTGCTCAAGATCGCGTTCAACGTCTGTCGCGGGGTCAGACGATCGACCGGCCGCAACAGCGCTGCCATTCAGGACGTCGAAGACATCGATGCGATCCCCGCGCCGCAGGCGGCGGGCTACGAGGGAAGCGAACGCGTGGCTGCACTTCGGGAGGCGCTCGCGAGCCTTCCCGAGAGCCAGCGCCGGGGAATCCTCCTGCGCGAGTGGCAGGGGCTCTCGTACGCCGAGATCGCCGACGAGCTCGGCCTGTCGCTCGGAGCGGTCGAGACGCTCCTCTTTCGCGCACGCCGCAACCTGGCGTCGCGTCTCGAGCACGTTCGCACCGGCGTCGGGGCGTTCAACGTTGCCTCACTGGCAGCCTTTTTTCGGCCATTCGTCCGCGGCGGAATCGGCAAGCTCGGACTCGTCGGCGCGAGCGCGTCGATTGCGTTGATCCCGGTTGTCGCCTCCGAGGTGACGCCGGCCTTTGCCCATCGCAACGCTGAGGTGACACTGCGCGCCGCGGCTCCGGCCGACCCGGTGACCAAGACTCAGCCGGCGACGAAGCTCGCGACGCGCCGCCCCGCCGCTCCGACCGATGTGCGGGCGGTCGTGACCGGATTCAAGCCCCCGCGCGCGGGAGACTCTCAGGCGCCTGCAGCCGTTGCCGAGGCCCCGGTAGCCCACTCGAGGCCGCAAACGGTCTCGGACCAGCCCTCGGCGACGAGCCCCGCCGTGCCGACGCTGTCGCCGCCGCCCACGCCGAGCCCGGAGGCCCTTGGTGTTCCGGTGCCACAGCTACCGGTTGCTCCGCCGTCCGCAGACACCGCCCCGCTCGAGCGGCTTCTCTCGGATCCGCTCGCGGGCGTTCAGAGCGTCCTGCCCTAATTGGCTTCGCCTTACCTTAGTGGGCGATCAGCGCCGGCTCGACCGAGTCGATCTCCTGACTCAGGCGGCGCAGGCCGAACTCGCGTGCGTGGAACGCTTCGACGACTTCCGGATCGAACTGGAAGCTGGCGCCGAGATCGATCTCCTCGGCCGCAGCCTGCCAACTGCCGGCGCGGCGGTAGGGACGGTCGTTCGTCATCGCATCGAGCGCGTCGGCGACGGCGAAGATCCGCGCGCTGAGCGGGATCTTCGTCCCTGCGAGACCGTCGGGGTAGCCGCCCCCGTCCCACCGCTCGTGGTGGGAGCGAACGACCCTGAGACCTTCGCCTCGAAGCAACGCCAGATCTTCGAGCATTCGCTCGCCGAGCACCGTGTGCGTCTCCATGAGCTGCCGTTCGCTCTCGTCAAGAGGCGCCGGCTTGCGGAGAACGCTGTCAGGGATGCCGATCTTGCCGACGTCGTGCAGGAGGAATCCGTATTCCATGCTGCGGTCGTCAAGCAAGTCCGGCGCGATCTCGTCGGCCAACTCGAGCGCGTAACGCTGCACACGCTGCGAGTGGGCGCCGGTGCCGCTGTCCTTGGACTCGAGCGCCCGCGCCAGAGCAGCCACCGTCTCGGCATAGGCGCTTTGCAGAAGCGCGCGCTGACCCCGTTCGAGCTCGATCAGCCGTCTTAGATCCTCTTTGCTCAGTCCGGGGGGCGAGTCGTCGGCCGGGCCGTCATTCGACGGGGTACGTCTGAAGAGTGAGATTCCCATGCCTGTTGAGGTTCCACGAACCGGGGAAACCTGCGGTCAGATCTTTCTCAGCGCAAAAAGGATGAGCTAGGAGGTCGAGCTGCGCGCCGCGCGACGGCCGGCCTTGTGGGCATGCGTGTGAGGCCGCGACGCAAGCAGGGCAAGCAGCGCGACGGCTACGAAGTTGCGAAACGTGGGCTCGGGCCAGTGGACGAGCGCGCGACCGTTCGCGAACCAGGATGGGTCGACGAGGAAGACGATGCCCGTGATCACGACCTTGCCGAGCCAACCGACGACGAGAAACACCGTCGCCAGGACGATCCCCCAGAAGCCGAGCTCCGGTAGGCCGACCGCGTGCGCGAAGTCGAGCACGTTCCAAGCGAGCCAGAAGAGGAGCGGGGCAAGCAGGATTACCACGGCGAGCACTGCAGCCGCGACCGCTAGCCCGCCGGCGACAAGCGCCCCGATCCCGAGGACCCGCAGCACGACGCGGAAAGCCGATTGCATACGGAGAGCTTACGAGGACTCGAGTGAGCCAGCCCCGTGCGACGCCGAGATCTCGACGAGCTCGGGCCTGCTGATCGCGTCCGGGCCGATCACCGCAACGCGGGACGAACGGACCGCGCGAAGCGTCGCAGTACGACGGCCGTCTCCGAGCACCGCGCGTTCGCCCAGGATCGCTCCTGATCCGACTTGCGCCACGACCTCGCCATCGACCTCGACGTCGAGCACCCCGTCGAGGAGCACGAACAGGTCGCGACCGGGCTGGCCCTGCTCGACGAGCGTCTTGCCGCGTGCGACGCGACGGCGCACAAGCTTCGCGCCCTCGCGCAAGATCGAGGTCGCGAGCTTCCGCTCGAGCTCCGACTCGACGGCTGCGGCAAACGCGGGAGTCCCCTCGTCTCCCCACGGCGTGCCGTCGCCAAGCTCGAACTCGACAGCCCCAAAGACGTCGACGAGCCGGCGGTCCGCGCCGTAGAGCGAGTGCCGAGGAAACGGGCTCGCGGCGACGAGTCTTGCCTCCGACGTCCCGTCCTCGTGCAGCAGGAGCTCGAGCGTCGTCCAAGCTGAGATCGCACCGACGTGGAAGTAGGGCCGGCCGACGACTGGTCTCGGCGCCGGCAAGCCGATGCGACCGCCGACGGTCTGCGTGAACCGGGCCCAGCCGTCACCGACTTCCGGTTCAGGCTGGATCACGGGGAATTCGACGGCGGCAAAGGAAACCTGCTGCGCTTCGAGCTCGGGCCCATCGCCGATCAGGCTCCTGCCCGTCTGGCCGTAGTCGACGATCTCGCCCCGGTTGACTTCGATCCAAGCGCGAAGCTCGTTGGCCTCGCGGAAAGCATCACGGCTCCGGAGCTCGTCGAGGTCAGGCACGACCTCGGGCGGAGGGTCGTCGTGGTGGGCGACAGCGAGCTCGAGCGGGATCGTCTGGATGCGATCCAGGGCGTCGAAGGGAAGCCAGGTAATCGCCGTTGCCGAGGCGTCGATCCGCATCAGGCGACAGCGTGCGCGTCTTGGCGCGCTCGAATTTCACCAGCCAGTGCTTCGATGGCGTCCGCAAGCCTGGCTCGGATCTCTTCGTCGGTCAGGGCACCGTCGTCGAAGCGAGTGTGGGCATGCGGGACGGGGAGCTCGAGATCCAACACCCGCGCACCGACTGCCGCCAGCACCTTGCGAAGCTCGGCCTGTGCCCAGACCGCGCCGAAGGCGCCCGTGCTCGCGCCGACCACAGCGACGGGCTTGTTCCTCAGCACGTTCGTCGCGACCGGGCGCGAGACCCAGTCGATCGCGTTTTTCAGCTGGCCGGGAATGGACGAGTTGTACTCAGGCGTAGCGAAGAGCACCCCGTCGGCGTCGGCGATCGCGTCCACCAAACGTGTGACGCTGGCGGGACGGGGGTGCTGATCGTCGTCCTCGTCGTACGGCGGGATCTCCTTGAGACCGTCGTAGACCTCGAGCTCGACGTCCGGGCCGGCGGCCTCGGCCGCGGCTCGCAACAGGTTCGTGTTGTGCGAGTCGCGGCGGAGGCTGCCGGAGATGCCCAGGATCCGCGTCACGCGCGTCACTAGTTGTTCTCTTCCCCCGGCTTCACGAACTGGAGCTCGGCGAGGATGGTGACGTCGTTCGCAAGCGACGGATCACCGTTTGGAAGCGGGTTATTCCAGTTGACCCCGAAGTTGGTGCGGTCGATCTTCGTGGTCAGATTGAGCCCGATGCGCTCGTTTCCGTAGGGGTCAGTCATCGGCGCCGTCACCGTCCCGGTCACTGTGACCGGCTGCGTGACGCCCTTGATGGTCAGCTCGCCCGCGACCGAGACCTTGCCATGGCCGTCGAGGCGGATGTCCTTGGCCGTGAAGCGGAGCTCGGGGTACTGCTCGGCGTCGAAGAAGTCGGGCGACTGGAGATGGGCCGAGAAGTTCTCGTCCTTCACGTCCACGCTCGCGACCTTTGCGGTGCCCTCGAGCGTCGCGCGGTCGGCGTCGACCGTGAGGTCGGCCCCGATCTCGTCGAATCCGCCCTTGAACGTTCCGGCAAGGTAGGAGACCTCGAAGTCCACAGACGAGTGGACGGGGTCAAGACTCCAGGTACCAGCCGGGGCTATCGTCAGAGTTGCTGCACTCATGAGCTTTTCTGCTCCTTTCGTTGAGTAGTGTACTATTGAGTACGCAATCAACTCTACCATTATTCCTTGATGACGCAAATTTTGACAGAGCAAGCGATCGAACCCGCCGTCCAGGCGTGGTCAAGGCTGCTGCGTGCCTATGTCTCGACAACGAGATTGCTGAGCGCCGACCTCCAGGAGAAGCACGGCCTGACGATCAATGACTACGAGGCCCTGCTCGTCCTCTCCCGTGTCGAAGACGGCCGACTGAAGCGAGTAGAGCTCGCGCGGAGCCTCATGCTGACGCCATCGGGGATCACGCGACTTCTCGAGGGACTCGAGAACGCAGGGCTGGTCGAGCGAGCCGCCTGCGCAAGCGACCTGCGTATCACCTACGCGCAACTCACCGACGCGGGCCGTGGCAAGCTCGAGGCGGCGTCGTGTGGCCATGTGGCCTCGATCCGCGCGCTGTTCGAAGAGCATTTCGCGAAAAGCGAGATCGCCGCGATCGCCGAGATTCTCGGCAAGCTTCCGGGCGTCGCCGAAGGCGACGACTCGTGCTCGCCAGGCTGAGTCGGCGCTGAGACGCGGACCTATTTAAGTCAGCGTCAGATTCCGCCGAAGAGAACCTCGTAGGGAGTCAACGCGCCGATCGGGGGGTCGCCAGAACAGAAGTGATGAGAGTGGTCGAACGAATCGGTCCTCTTGTACCCGCGATTGCGACCGTGGGTGCTTCCGTCTGCGTGACGTCGCTTCTCCTCACGACGGTGCCGCACGCGCTTGGCCCCCCGCCGGGCGTCCCCCCGCTCAAGAGCCCAGCGAGGCCTGCCTCCGTTTCGGTCTCGCCTCTCACACACCTCGTCTCTCATAGCCGAGTCGCGCGCTCGCCCGAGCACCGCAGTTCCGCGCGGCCGGCTCGCGCGTCAAACACGTTGACACCGCCTTCGCGCCCCGTCCCGACGCAGGTCAGCCAGGGAGCTTCGCCGCCCCCGCCTGCTCCGCCTTCGCCTCCTACGCCCCCGACTCCGCCCGCCGCGCCGTCCGTTACGCCACCCGCCTCGGTGACAGTCGCTCCGGCGACGCCGGACAAACCGAACCGCCCGAAAGACACAACCAGGCCCGGGTGGGGCCACGGAGATCCCAATCACGATCACACCGGACCGCCGGGCAAGCCCGCGAAAGGCCAAAAGGATCAGACGACGCCTCCTCAGGCAGCACCGCCGGCAACCCCGAGCACCGAGCATGGCTCGCCGC